>JAJRTI010000305.1 GCA_024278415.1 Planctomycetota bacterium
GCACCAACCGGGGAGAATGTCCCTGTGCGCGTCCAGGAGATCGTCCATGAGCGCGCAGATCGCTTTCGTCGAGAGCACGGCCGACGCGAGGGGCGACAGGAGCGCGGCGTGGTAGATGTGGTCTCGGTTTTCTTCGAGCAGGGCGCGCGTGGTCAGCTCCTGCACGTTGAGGTTGGTTTGTATGATCGCCGCGCATTGGGGCGGCAACTCGCCTACGTAGGTCGGCTGGATGCCGTTCGAGTCGGTCATGCAGGGCACTTCGACGCACGCGTTGTCAGGCAGATTGCTGATCAGGCCGGTGTTGAGCACGTTGCCGTTGAACTTGAACAACTCGCCGGTCGCGATCGCGTTGCAGATGCCGGCCGCGTACTCGCCCGATGCGCGGTCCGGGATACGGAAGGCTTGCACGTCCTCGCCGACCTCCGCGTGGCCGAGGCGCATGCGAGAGCGGGGCTTGAACCGAATCTCGCCGCCGTCCGCGAGCATGTTGCGCCCGGCGCGGAAGGCCTCCTCGACCTTCTCGTAGATCTCCACGTTTTCCGCGCTGCGGAGGAGATACTCGTCGATCGCGACGTCGTATTCCTCGATCAGATCGTCGCTCTTGATGAAGTAGGGCAGGTACTCCGACAGGTGGAAGCTCGACTCGGTCATGAAGTATCCCAGCCGCCTGAACATCTCCTGCCTTACGAGTTCCTCGTGCTTGTGCGTCGTGTCGAAGGCCTTCATGATGAGCGGGTACGCGTCCTGGCCGTCGACTTCGTACTTCAGGAAGAAGGCCAGATGGTTGATGCCCGCGCAGAGATAAGTCACGCGCTCGAACGGCACGCCGATGAAGCGGGCCAGCTTGTGCGCGGTCCCGAACACGCCATGGCAGAGGCCGACGGAGCGAATCGTGGAGCCGCGCAGCATCGCGGCGAGGAGCATGCCCATGGGGTTGGTGTAGTTGAGGAGGTGGGCATTGGGGCACACGCGCTCCATGTCGTGGCAGATGTCGAGCATGACCGGCGCGGTGCGCAAGGCGCGTGAGATGCCGGGCACGCCCATCGAATCGCCGATCACGAGCTTGAGGCCGTGGCGCCTGCACACGTCGAAGTCGACTTGCGTGGCCGCGTCGCCGCCGACTTGGATCATCGTGATGACGAAGTCCGCGCCATCGAGGGCCTTCACCCGGTCGGTGGTCGACATGAACGTCGCGTTGGCGCCGCGCTTTTCGTTGACGACCTGCATGGTGTTCTGCGCGAAATCCAGGCGGTCCGCGTCGATGTCCATGAGGCGGAAATCCGCGTCGCGGAACGCGTCGTGGAAGAGGAGGTCATTGAGCAGCTTCTTGGCAAAGGTGACGCTGCCGGCTCCGATGATGGCGATCTTTTGCATTCAGGGTCTCCGCAGTAGCCGCATGCGCCAGCATGCGGGCAAGGTCGTAGTGGTGGTGGTAGTAGCCGCACGCGCCAGCATGCGGGAATGCGAGACCTGCGATCCCCGCACCCTGGCGGGCGCGGCTACAGGGTGCGGCCGCGGTCATTCCGCGAGCAACTGCTCCATGAGGAAGCGATACTTCAACTCGTACGATCGCTGCTTGAGGTCGGTGGCCTTCGCGACGAACGTCCGCACTTCGGGGATGGGCGCGCGGGCGGGTTCGGCCGCGAGCGCCGCGATGCGCTTCCAGGCTTGGGCCAGATCCTGCGCCTCGGCCCGCATGCCCGGGGCGGCCGCGGCTTTGGCAATCGGAGCTTCGTACTCTCGCCCGGCCCGCGCCAAGTCCTTGATCTGCTGGGTCAAGTGCTCGCGGTAGGGCAAGTTCAGCTTCAGAGCAACCCGCGCGGCTTGCTGCGGCGACAGCGAACGGCCTTGGAATGCAAGGACCGCGAAACTCTCGGGCTCGCGGAACTGGGCCGAGAGCGGAGGCCAAGTCGTGAACCTGTCCCCGCCGGAGGAATACTCCCAGATGTTCCGGCAGAACGCTCCGCGCCATTCCGCGCCGGCGGCCGGCGTGGAGCCGAAGCAAGTGAAGGGGATCTCGACTTCCACGGACCAAAAGTCCTCGCCCTTCATCGTGGCCGCGGTCCAGTCGTTGATGCTCACCTTGTCTCGGCCCGCGCCCATGGTGCGAGCGCCGGACGTGTTCACGATGAACTGGAAGATCGCCGCGGCGCCCGGCCGCTGAAGGAACAACTCGACGCCGTTGTCCAGCCACAACCGGTCGCCGTCCTTGCGGGCGTCAGCGATCCGCTTGATGTCCGGCTCTTCGCAGTCCATGGAGATGTACAGCGCGTTCGTCGTCCACCCAACCCTCACGGTGGACTGCTTGGCGAAGGTGTATCCTCCGCCAAGGACGTGGAAGCCCGTCAGGCCGGGGACCGTCTTCCATGCCGGGTCGTCCCGGACATTGCCGTCGATGGTTGGGGCCGTCGCAAGCCGGTACACGGGGCAGACCGGCCTCTCAGCCGCGCTCGCGGTTGGCGGCGCGAGCCATGCGAAGAGCGTTGTCAGAATGAGCAGGGTTCGCATGGGATTATCTCCTGAAGAACGAATGCTGAGTGGCAGTGTTGTGCGTAGCCCAGTATGCGTTTCGTGCCTTCACCATCGGGAACGGTCACGAAAAGCAAGAAGTTGCGCGGTGTGCGTACACTCTCGGCAGCGTATTGCATATTGCGTATCTTGCATCGCGATACGCAATACCAAACAGCGAACCTGCGCTCCACACGCCACGTCTTGCCTCTGATCCAGGGAACTGTGCGAGCAGAGATAGGGGGCACTACCGCTCTGTGACGCGGATGCTCGCGCGGGCAGTCTGGCCCGAGATGACGTCGCGCGCGACGATCTGCCAGACGCCCGGCGCGTCGTTGAGCGCGGGCGTCCACGTGCCGACGAAGACGCCGTCCGCGGCCTTCACGTTGCGGGCGTAGTGCTGGACGGCCTTGCCCTTTGGGTCGAGGAACGCCAGGCGGAGCACGTGGGCGCCCGGCGTGCCATCGGCCTGGATCGTTGCCGTCAGCGGGGCCGCGGAGCCTCGCGGCACGCGGCTGGGAGACTCGAGCTTGAGCGCGGCCACTCGGTAGGGCAGCAAAGCGAAGATCTTGGCGCGGCCGGGTTGGAGCATGGTGTCGCAACTGGACGCGCGGCCGAGATACTTCCCAGCCCGCACGTCGTAGATGTGCGCGGTCTTGTCGAAGCGAATACGGGCCGGGCTCGGCTGCGGGATCTCGGCTTCCTTGAACGTGTACGCCCAACTGATTCGCGGCAGGCTTGGGAGGACGCCGATCAGATCGCCGTCGCCTAGCTTGAACCGCCCCGTTTGGCACATGGGCAGCGGGGGATCAATCTGCACGGCCGGCTTGACGCCGGCGCGTGCGAGCAGGCTGCGCATCACAGCGCGCAACGGAGCGCCGGCCTGCCAACCGATGTAGTCGACCTTTCTGTCCTCGGCTTTTGCCCTCCCGAACCACCAACTCTTGCGCTGGCCGTAGTAGGCCGGGAACGCGACGTTGAGCAACACGGCTCGCCCTTTGCCCGCGGCGTTCAGTATCAGCGCCGGCGCGCGATCCGCATTGGCGGCCGCGCGGCCGGACACGAGCTTGAGCGACGCGTCCACCGCGTATTCGGGAAGCTGGCCGGAGAAACCGAGCCGCGCGCTGGGCTCGATCGTGACCGCGGCGGTCTTGAACGCGGCCGCTCGGGTGTCCTGCCGGACGCCGAACAGGCCGTCGAGCGCGCCGGCCGCGCGCGGTGCGCCGTGCTCGTCCGTGACGGCTGGGCGCACGTCCGCGATGACCGTTCCCCCGCGCGCGGCGAAGGCCCGGATCTCTTCGACTTCGGCGTCGGACATGGCCTGGGCCATACACAGGAACAGCACCTTGAAGCGCGAGCGCCTCAGAATGCCGGCCTTCACTTGCTCGCTCGCCACGATCCGGGACTGGAGGCCGAGGTCTTCGAGCAAGCAGCTCAAGGCGGCGTACGCGTCGTTGATCTTCGGCATGTCCTTCGTGATCGTGTTGACGTGCACGCTCGGAGGCGAGTGCAGGATTGCGATGCCGTCGTTCTGGTACGTGGAGAGCATCATGAGCTTGCCGATGCCTCGCTTGATCTCGCGCACCTCCTGGCAGTGCGCATCGAAGTACGGGTAAAGCGAGAGGTCGTAGGCCACGACGCCGCCCGCGCCGCCAAAGCCCATCCAGGTCCAGAACGAGTTTGCACCTCGGAAGAGCGTCATCCACGGGAACCAGCGCATGTAGGGCTCGTTCATGTTCGAGGGGTACCCGCCGGTCCACCCGCCGCCAAAGAGAATCCCCGGCCCGCCGAAGTCGCGGACCGCGTCCACGATGTAACGCCGGAAGTAGAGGTTGTTCAGGTCCATCGCCTTCATCAGCTTGTAGTGGTCCGCCGCGCGGAAGCTGTCGATGATGGTGTCCGACCCCTCGTAGCCCACTCGGGCGCTGGGGACGATCTCTCGAATGACTTTCCGGCCGTAGGCGAAGATGCCCGCCCAGACTGATTCCATGTGGAGTCGGTGGTCGACCCACGCCGCGTAGCGGCCGGTTTTCTTGGCTTCGTCGAGCGTGATGGGCATGACCTCGTCCCACGAGCCGTAGGACGCGCCATACTCCTTGTTCAGTTTGGCGAGGTCGCCGCGATACTGCTTCTTCACGTACTGGCGGAACGACGCGATGCACGTGGGCGAAAAGCAAAGGTCGTAGCGCCCGGTCACGAAGTGGCACTCATCGCCAAGCGAAAAGTCGTTCGTCGAGAAGGGCGCGGCCTGCTTCGCTTTTTGCACGAGCTTCTCCTTGACCTCCGTCCTGTACGCCGGGTCGGTCAAACAAGGAACCCGCACGAGGTCGCCCTTGGCGCGGCCTCGGTTTGGGTTGTACCCGTCGGTCTTGGTGTCGATGAATCGGGTCGCGTACGGGAGGTGCCACAGGTTCTCGCGGATAGCCCATTTGCTGAAGCCGGTGTATTGCGTATCGATGCCGCAACGCCGGAGTTCACGCGCGATGTAGGGGGACAGGTAGGAGGCGCCGCTCAGGCTCTGCCACATGACGAAGCGCACGTCCTCCCGGTCCGGGAAGAAGTCCGATAGCGGCGCGACCTTCCGCTTGGCATCGACGGCCGCGTCGCCGTCCAAGAGGGTCGCCGTAACGGTTTGGAGGATGGAGAGCGAGGGGATGCCCTCCATGGCGAACGGCGTCTGGGCTTGCCCTGCATTGATCCGCACGTCCTCGGTGGCAAGCAGCCGCCCGTAGTTGTCGGATAGCTCCAGGCGCAGCTTCATGCCATCGCGTACGCCCTCGAGCGCAACCGTTCCCGCGACCGCTTCGTCCCTCGTGAAGCTCTCCCGCGCCAGCGCGAGATCGGC
>JAJRTI010000306.1 GCA_024278415.1 Planctomycetota bacterium
AGCAGATCCTCCCGCACGTGCACGCTCAGTTCGAACGTCGTGCCGGTCCAGACGCACTCCGACGGGATCGACCACGGCTTGGGGCCCGTGCGCGCCCGGGCGCTGTAGATGCGCACCGGGCAAATCGACACCGCTCCCAGCTCGACCGGCGCGGAGTCCACCACGCGGAGCACGCGAAACACGTCCGTGTTCGGCCCGGGCCGGCTTCCCTGCTCGCTCAGCCGGAAACGCTGGAACAGCCCCTCGTCGAGCCGGTTCGCAAGCGTCTCCCTGAAACGCTGCTGGAACCAAAACTCGCGCGAAAGCGGATGGCGCCGGAAGCGCTCCAACTCATCCGCGACGTACCCGTACAGAAGATCCTCCCGCGCGCGCTCCGGCATGGCCTTGAACAACCCATACGCCACACCCACGCGCAGCGCGCCCTTCACCGCGGACGCGGGCAAATACGGCCGGCCGTCGGCCATGCGCGACAGCGGGCGCAGTTCGCCCTCCGGCGGCACGCGGCACGACATGGAATACTTCGCCACCTCATCGAGCACGTCCGGCTTGAGCATGCCGTGCCGGCGCAGGAACGACGAGAGGTCTTGCTTGTCCACTGGCAGCTTCAGCCACTCCATGAACTCGTCCGTCGCGCCCTTCTCCTTCACCGCCGCGAGCAGCGCGGTATCGTTCAACACGTAGAGCTTGTTGTTGAGGAACGCGTACTCGAGCGGGCTGACTGCGAACGGCGACCCGGAGAAGTGCAACGGCGCGAGCGCGGTGATCTTCACGTTCATGCCGCCCCTCCCTGCCGTCGGCTCGGCGCCACGACCGGCGCGCCGCATCGGAACACGGGGTGCCCGCCGTCGCCGCTCCAGGCGTGCGGCGTCACGTCGAGCAATTGGCCTTGGCACGGCAGCGGCACGAGCGCGCCTTCCTCCACGAGTGCGGCCTGCGCCTTCTTGGCTGGTGGCCGAGGCAGCGGGCTGCTCGCCCAGCCGCCGCGCGTGCAGAGCGAGTACGCGCCGGCCTCGCCCAGCCGCTGCGCCTCCGCGTGCGTGGGAGCGTAGAGCGACAGCGACACGCCCCACTTCGCGTCGGCCGCGCGCATGAAGTCCCAGTCCGACGGCGCCGGCAGCAGGCCACCGGTAGCAAGCGCAAACTGGCCCATGCCGATGGTGCGCCGGCCGCCGATGCCGGTCTAGCCGAGGAAGAGCAAGCAGCGGCTCAGGTGGTTCGCCACGGCGTCCGACTCGGCCTGTACGACCGCGTACCCGCCGCAGCCGGCCGCGAACTCGACCGCGTAGTCCCGGAACGCTCCCACGCGCTGGAGCCGTCTGTCTTGCCCCGCCCGGTCGCGGTTCACGACGGCGTGCGTTTGGGCCCAGGCGAGCGGTTCTTCGGCGAGCACGCGCGGCCACTCGATCGCTCCGCCCTGCACCCACAGCTTGAACGCGGCCAACGGCAGCCAGTCGAGCCGGCGCAGATGCGCCGCGGCGCCGGCGCTTGGAGCGTTCGCCGGCCGGCCCATCGGCTTGGGCAGATAGTACGTCCCTGGCGCGTACACGAACAGGCTCGACGTGACCAACCCCGGCCGCCCGCCCGGCGCGCCCAGCACGCGCTCGAGGTCGTCGCCTCCGTAGAGCGCCGCCCAGGCATGGCACATTGCGCTGAAGAGCGTGTCCGACCGCATGAGCGCGCGCGCACCGCGGCCGCTGATCGCCAGGGGCGTGGAGAACTCGAATTTGGCGATGTACGTGTTCATGGGGTAGTCGGACAGGTCGGAATGGCCGCAGGGCCTACTCCGCTGGGCTCTCACTCTCCTCGGCCGCGGGCGCGTCGGCCGGGGCCGGAGCGTTGGCCTCGGCCGCTTCGAGCAGGCCCAGCACGAGGTCCGAAACCTTCTCGCGGCACGCGTCGAGCGAGTCGACCTCGAATGCGATCTCCGCGGCCTTCCGCGCGTCCGCGCTCGTGGCCGAGTAGTAGCCGAGCGTGCGGCCGACGAGCGCGGCGGGCTTCCAGCGCACACAGCCGCTGCCGCGGGAGCCGTGGCCGCCCAGGTAGTCGTCCTCCAACAGCGTCATGGCGAAGAGCATGTTCACCACGTCCTCTTCGACGATGCTCGGGTCCGCGACCTCGACCGAGTAGACGATCTCGAAGTCGAAGTCCGCGCCGGCCGGCACGCGCTCGATCTGCCGCGGGTTGGCGGACGCGGAGACGCGGTCCAGCGCGTTTTCGAACTTCCACTCCGTGTATGGGAGGCCGGTGTCGATGTGTTCGAGTTCCGCCTTGGCCGCGTCGGTGAGCCGGCAATCGCGCACGATGAGCCGCGAGGGCATGTTGAGCGCGCCGCCTCCGCTCGTGGTGCTGCCAAAGAGCCGGCACACGGGGCAGCGCGCGTTGCTGCACTCGTGCCGGTGCACGCCCAGGCCGCTGTAGCGGTTGAACTCCTTGTGCTGCGCGCGCTCGAACAGCGCGCGCAGCTTGCCTTTGATGGAGCTGCCCGGGATGTACGGCGCGCGGCCCAGAGGGTCGCGCACGACCGGCGCGTCGATGCCGGCGATCGCGAAGGTCTCCTTCGACGCGCCAATGTGCAGGCCGGTGACGCACTCGATCGCGCCGCGAATGGCGATCTTGCCCAACAGGGCTTTGCTGCGATCTTCCACCATGACAGGGCTCCTCAGTAGTCTCGTCCGCCGTAGAAGCGGTGGTAAGCGAGCGTGGATTCCAGGAAACGATAGAAGGCCTCGAAGTCGGCCGCGGTCTGGACTTTCTGCAAGCACGGGTCGAGCACGCGCATGAGCGGCCGCACCGTGTCGATGCGCCCGGCCATGTACGCGAGCATGGGCCGCAGGGCCGCGCACTCGCCGGCGAGGTCGAAGTCCGGCTGCGTGCGCAGCCCGGCGGCCACGCGTTTGGCCGCCTCGAAAAACTTGCGCACCTGCGTGGTCTTGAGCCGCACGTTCTTGGCCAGCACGCGGCCGAAGTCCTCCGCCATGGCCACCAGCTCCGCGGGCGGGATGCCCGCGATCTTGTCCATCGACTCGAACTTGGCCGCCAGCCGATCCTCGACTTGCGTATTCTGGGGGCGTCTGTCTCGACTCATCGCATGCGTCTCCTAGGGCTTGTCCGAAAGCCGGTCGAGCCAGGTGAGCGCGGGCTTGAGGCCCGGCCACTTGGAAGTGTCCATGAGCAACTGCTGCACCGCGGCAAGGTCGGCCCGGCCGCCGTCGCGCAGGGCCTGGGTCAAGTGGGCCATGCGCGCCACCGGCCACTCCGCGCCCTGCTCCCACTGGTCGAGCAGCGCGAGCAGCCGCGCCACGAAGCCCGGCGCCAGATGCGGCTCAAAATGGTTCTGCACGATGCGCCCCAAGCCCAGCAGCTCGCGCAGCGGCCGCACGATCGCGTCCCGCGCGCCTTGCCAGGTGTGGCGCCCACTCGCGCGGCGGCCGGGCGCCTGGCCGCGCACCAGCGCCGCGCGGTCGAAGAACAACGCCAGCCGGTCGCCCCCCGCGGCCTTCGCCAAAGCAACGCCCTCCGACGCGGCTTGCGCCATCGCGCAGAGCGCCGCATCGCACGAATCGACCACCACCGCGGCGCTCGCGGCCAGCCCCGATCCGCTCGTGTACAGGCCGAACGCGTCCGCGATGTCGATCGCCGCCTCGGCCACTTCGTCCCACGCGCCGAGCAGCAGCAGGTCGTCGCCGGCGCTGCGCACAAGCGTCACGTTGCGGCCGACGCCCTTCACGTAGCGCTTGTCCCCGAGGTCCAGTGCGCGCCAGTCGCGGGGCATGCGCGCGGCGCAGAGCGCGGGCACGTATTCCTCGAAGAACCGGGCCAGCGCCCGGCTCGCGGCCGCGAACCGCACGAGCGTGGGCTGGCTTTCCCACACCCACGAGCGCGCCGCGTCCACGTCGAACCGCAGCAAGCCCAACCGCGCGGCGCCCCGGGACGACTTGGCGAGCGCGCGCAAGCTGGCGATCTCATGCCGGCGCTTCTTGTCGCCCGTGCGGCCGGTCTTGGGCAAGTGAGCTGAACTGCGGATGTGGCGGCCGGCCGCAAGGACGCGCTCCGCGGAATCAGCCGCGTGGTGCGCGTCCGCAAACGCGTATCGGAGCTGCGCCGCGCCCGGAGCGCTGTCGCCGGCTGCGAGCGCATACTGCGTCCACGAGCCATCGTGCTTCGGCAGGCACAGTGCGTCGCGGCTGTCCGATGCGCAGGCCTGCGCGGACAGGCCGATCGCGGTGTGGAGCCCGGCGCCCAAGCCGCTCAGACCGCGGCACTGGCGGCACGCCTTCACGTCCGGCGCGCGCGACGACAGCAAGTCCAACTCAGGGTCGGACTCCGAGCCGCAGACCTCGCAGGCCGCGTCCGGGTTGGCCGGCTCCCAAGGCGTGGTGAGCGGCGTGAGCCGGTCGGCGAACGGCCGATGCGCGAGCGCGTCGAGCTGTTGCTCCGCCGCGGCGAACGCCTGGGCCAAGCCTTCGCCGCGCAAGTTCGCGGGCGTCATGGGCACCGACGCGGCCACGAGGTGCATGGCCAATCCGAATCGGTCGAGCAGCCATTCGTTCACGGCCGCGCACAGCCTTGCCGCCGCGTCGTCGAGCCGCGGGTCGTTCGGGCACAGCAGCACGAACTCCGAATCGCTGCGATGCAGCGCGTGCGCGTCGCTGAGCCCGGCCCCGGCGAGCAGATCGTCGGCCGCGTGCTCCATGAGCAGGCGCGCGAGGAACGCCCTGCCCAAGAGCGTGGCCACCTCTGCCCGGCCCGCCCACTGCTCGAGCCCGGCCTCCGCGCCACACAGCTTGCCCACGACGAGGCGGAAGTAGGGCTTGTCCGTGGGCAGCGCGTCGAGCAGCAGGTCGTCGCCGGCCGCGGCATGGAGTCCACAAGCCAGCGCGCACTTGAGCCGCGCGGTGTCGAGCATCGACACCGCGGCGAGCGTGTCGTCGCCCCGCGCGGTGGCCGGCATGTGGCCCCAATACAACTCGATCAGGCGAAGCAGCGCATGGGGCGAGCACCCGGCTTGCACCCACCGCCTGAACGCCTCGCCAAACGCGGCCACGACGCTCGCGAAGTCCGGGATGGGCGTCTCCGCTTCGGGATACGGCAGGGCCGCGGTCGTGCCCGCCTGGAAGCCGACCGGCTTGTCCGAGCCGACCGAGAAGATGGACTGGCGCCACGGCGGCGTGGCCGCGTCCGTCTTGGCGTCGGGGCCCGGCTGCACGAGCAAGTGGTCCGCATGGTAAATCGCCTGGGACACCTCGTCCCGGGCAATGCTGTCCAGATCCGCTCCGCGCCGCGCCTTGGCCAGCTCAGCCACACGTTCGGGCAAACCCAACTCGACGAACGTGTGCAGCCAGTTCGAGCCGAGTTCGCCGTGGTCCATGGCCGCGCCACGATGGCTCGACGCGAACGCGACGAAGTCGCCCACGTCGTGCAGCAGCGCGGCAAGCGGGAGAATCTGTCGCGGCCCGATCATGAGACGCCTCCCGCCGCGGCCATGCGCAACTCGCTCCGCACGCCAACGGGCTCGGCCTGCATCTGGCCCAGCCCGAACGTCGCGGCCTTGCCCACGTGGACGAGTTCGCCCGCGCGCAGGAACGGCCACAGCTCGGGCGCGAGGCCAGCGCAGCGCAGCCGGCCCACGACGCCACCCAGACGCATGGCCCGGCGCTGCCGCGTCGAGTAGCGCGACAGTTCGACCCATCGCAGGCTCGACTCGACCGTCTCCACCTGCTCCGCAGCGCGCACGAGGGCCGGGAAGTCTGCGTCGATGCCGTCGCCATAGAAATGTTCGAGAGCGGACACGCGGCGCAGCAGGCTGCGAAAGAGCATGTGGAATTCGAGGTCGCCGCGCAGCTTGCCGCCATACTTGATGCGAGTCGGTGTGAGCAGATCGATGCAACAGCGGTCCGACGCGTCGGTATGGACATCGCAAGTGCCTGCGTCACGCGCATCGACTTCGACCCGATCGAACTGGCCGCGGCCCAGGCCCATGCCATCGTCGCCCATCTGTCGCACCGCGTCGATGAGCGCAGGCATGAAGCACCGAGTACTGCCAATGAGGACGATGCCGAAGCTGAACGACTCGCCTGCGCCGTAGGAGCAGTGCTCATCAGACCCGGCCTCGACCACGAACGGGTGCGGAGCGGCGGTGTAGCGCCGCATCATGGCTGCGCCGGGCGGGATGGGCGACTCGAAGAGCACGGAGTACGCGCACTCGTATCGTTCGCCGCACTGTGCGCAACCCCTCATCTGATCCGCGCAGGCGCCGCGGCGAAGCGCGTAGCCCAGCGCGCCCCGAATGGCTCCGCCCCTGAACGCCGGAAAGGTGACCAGTGTTCGTGCCCGCGCCGTGAACGTGAGGTGGGAACCTGCATGGCAAGCCACGCGATCTGCGCGGCCAAGCTCGGTGCGGAGCCTGCTGCGCGTAGGGTCGTGCCGCGCGTGTCGCGGCGGTCTGCATAGTCGTCAACGTTCGCCGCCCAATCAGGAACGGCTCTCAACCGTGCGAAACGGCCCGTATTATAGCCACGCCGCGCACAGCGTCAAGGGCTCACCGTCAGGAGTTTCTCCATGCGCCCCGCCTGTAGTGCGCACGTGAGTGCGCCTCCGCCGGGGCGCATCGTCGTCAGAAGGCGCACTCACGTGCGCACTACAGGCGCGCGGTGCTGACGCCCTAACTCCTGCGGCAGATCACGCATGTCACACTCGGCTTGTCCTAGGCAGATGCAGGCCTCTCCCCCTCACCCCCCCGCGGCCGAGGGATCGTCGGTCACCACGATCCGGCCCAGCCGCTCGCCGCGCACGTCGAGCCGCAGTTCGTGCGCGCCGCGAGTGAGCGCGGCCTCGCCGAGCCGCAGCCATTGCCACCCGTCCTTCTTGCTCGCGACCGCGGCCAGCGCGCGGCCGTCGATGCTCACCGCGCCCAAGTCGCCCTTCCCGTCCGCCTTGATCCACACGACGTACGTGGCATCGGCCGGCGCGGTGAAGCGGAAACCCGCCGCCCCCCTACCCACGTACCACTGCCGGCGAACCATGCGCGTGGTCTCCTTCGCCTCCAGCCCCGGCGACTTCCGCGCGGCCGTGGGATCGAGCCGCACGTACGCGTACGTGTCCTTGCTCGCCAACGCGGCCGGCACGAGGCTCACGTCGTCCAAGTAGAGCAACGCCTCGAGCGGCTCGCGGGTATTCGTGTTGAGCGCGATGTAGTTGCGCGTGTTGTACGCGGGGATCTTCGCGTCCACGCTCAGCTTCTGCCACGCGCCCATCTTGGCCAGGTCGTACGCGTTCGTCGTGCTCGAACCCTTGGTGCCCATGTCGTCGCGGAACGCCAGGCGCACCGACGGCGCGGCCGCGCCGGGAGAGAGTTTGTCCACGCGCAGCCAGCACGTGAGGCGGTACGTCTGGCCCGGCGCGAGGCCCTTGATCTCGGCCGGGTCCGCGGCGGAGTCGTACGTCGTGTTCACGTACTCGTTCTGCCGCACGAGTTTGCCCTCGATCTTGAGCGCCTGCCGGCCGCTGTGCTTCACGTCGGTCGAGAGCGAGATCGCCGCGCCGGTGCGCGGGGGCCAGCCGTCGATGAACTCCTCGAAGTCCGGGTTGTGCAGCAAGGTCGGCAGCGCTCGCCGCGCGGGGCTGGCCATCTCGCGGGCCATGCGCTCTTGATACTCCTTGAACGACGGCCCCGGGACCTTAGCGAACTCGTAGATCGCCTGCGCGGACGAGCAGATCCTATAGCCCGACGACTTGCCGCCCGAGCCCAGCCCGCCCCAGGCGGCAGCCAAGCCGTCGCGGCACACGCGCTGAAGCTTGGCATCGCCGCTGCGCGCCGCGGCGAACGCGAGGCCCTCCATCATGATCCACGCGGACCCGTGGCTGGCGCGCGTCTGGGGGCACGAGGTGTAGCGAAACGCGCAACGGTCCTCGACCCACATCGTGTCCGCAATGAATTTGGCGATGCCCACGATGTCGTCCGCGACGCGCGCGTCGCCAGTCGCGTCGTAGTACATCTTCATGCCGGTCATGAGCACGCCGAGCATGAAGCCCGCCTCGCCGTAGTGCTTCTTCTCGCAGTTGCAGTGGCCCTTGGGCAGCTTGTGGTAGTAGAAACCGTGCTTGCCGCTGGCCTCGGACATCTCCCGCACTTTGCGGATCATGAGCCGCGCGCCGTTCAGGTAGTAGGGATCGCCCGTCGCGTCGTACGCGCTCATCACGAGCTTGAGCATCCACCCCGGCTCGCGCGCGTTGCCGAAGCGGAAGTTCGTGGTCTGCGGCCCCGCGGCCCAGTCCGCGATGAGCCGCCCGGTCTCCCACGAACGCCGGCCGCCGCCGAGCAGGTAGTGCTCCAGCATGCCCTGCGCCCAGATGTGGCCGCGGTTGTCCGACCAGCCGCGGGACGCGTACACTTTCATGTTTTTGTAGGTGTACGGATAGTAGCCTGCGGTGTGGCCCATGCAGTGCGCCCACTGCTGGCCGACGCGGCGGGGATCTTTCGCGTCGTGCCGCGTGTCCACGTCGCGCTCGTGGCGTAGCGCCTCCCGCGCGCGCCGGAAGAAGCGGCCATCCCCGGTGCGCGCGAACTGCGTGAGCAGGCCGTGGCCCAAGTCGTACTCGAGGTTGCCCCAGTTCCACGTGCGCTCGCCGTACCAGTCGCCGAAGTTCATCATGCCATACTCGCGGTAGCGCTCCCGCCTGACCAAGATGCCCTCGGCCATCGCGCGGAATGCTTCGTCGTACCCCGGGAACTGGCCGCGCACCGCGACCCCCAAGCCGCGCAACGCGCCGCTGTCCTCAATCCACTGCGGGTCCACGCACGCGGTCGGGGCGTCGGCGATGAGCGACCGCGCCGCGTCGTCGCCGGAGAAGTCGACCCACAGCTCGTGCGTCTTCGCGAACCCCTGACGGAACGTGTAGAGCCCGTCGCGGATGTAGTAGTAGAGCTTGTCCTCGTCCTTGCGGTTCGCGTAGAAGTCTTTGGGCAGGGCGGGCAGGAGCGAGAGGACGAGGTCGTCGCCGCGCGTCTCGATCGCCTTGGGGTACTGCTGCCAGAAGTTTTTCACCATGACCCGAGCGCCGGCGTCAGGTAACTCGACGATGCCGGGCAGCCGCTTGCCGCGGCGTTTGCCGGCCTCGTCGGCCCACTCGAAGTCCTCGCGCTGGAACACGCGCTCGCCGGGGGCCAAGTCGATGGGCCCCGCGTCGGTCAACACGCGCACTTTGCCCGCCGCCTTGAGCACGAGGTCCAGCGACTTGATGGAGGTCATCTCTCGGTCGGTGGCATCGTTCTCGAACGTGTAGTCAATACGCGCGTAGGGCTTGCCAGCAAAGAGATGCACGCGCATCACGTAGGCGAAGAGCTTCGACCCGTCGTCCGCTACGTGGTGGCCGCTCGATCGCAGCGTCACGCTGTTGCTGCCGCGCTCCTCTACGATCTCTTCGTCGGCAACACCTCGGTACTGCTTGCCCTGCGAATCGGTCAGCACGGGCGTTAGCCGCCGCGCGATCTCCAGACGCGGGGCCGGCTGCGCCGGCAGGACCGGCCACTCGCGCCGGCGCACGCCCGCGCCGTACTCGAGCATCAACTCGTTGGCGCCCTTCGGCGCCATGAACGCGACCCGCACCCACTTCATCGAGCCGTCTTGCCAGTAGCGCGACACGACTTCCACCTGCGACGCGATCTCTTCGCCCTTCGACACGAGCCGCAACTGGTCGGCGCTCGCAAGATGCCCCGGTGGGAACGGCACGCCCACCACGACCGGCGGCTCCGGCACGCGCCACTTGCCGCGGTCGATACGAATGCGGACGCGGTTCACCCCCGCCTTGCTCACGCCCGCGGGGCAACGCGAAATCACGCGGTCCGGCGACCGCGTGGTCTTGCCCTCGCGGTCTTGGACCACGAAACGGTAGTGCAACTCGCCGGCCTCCGGCATGGGCAAGTCGACGCGGTGGTTGTTCGCGTACCCCACGCCGGAGTCGCGGTTGTTCGTGGTGCCGCGCAGCGACGATGGATCCTCGCCCGCGGTGCGGCCGTATGCGGCTGTAGACCCGTACTCGATCTTGCACCGCGTCGGCGACCGCGTGGTCCAGCGGATGTACGCGGTGCGGCCGTCAGCGGAGGCCCGCGCGGCCAGGTCTTGCACTTGCGCGGCGGCCGCGGCGCTCAGCCCCCACAGAGCAAGCGCGGCGAAGGTGAAGCAGCTAGGCAGGGACAAGGCCAGGGGCTGGCGCGTTGGTGACGGGGCCATGAAGTCGCTCCTCCACGAACAAGGGGGATGCAAGAAGGCGTGGGGCTGGCGCCATGGTACTGCATGAAATGTTTCCGTCAATCGAAAACCGCTCACATGCTTCCCCAGCCGGAGGCGCCCTCACGGTCGCCACTTCAAGCGCCGCCGGGACACACGCGTCCATGAGTCAGGCTTGACTCTCCGCGCGCGGTCCACCTACAATCGCCCACTCACGCGCCGACCGACTTAGATCACACAGCCGCTCGACCCGCCTCGTCACCCTCTCACCCCCCCGAAGCCTGGCGGCTTCGGCTACGAGGAGTAACCCATGTCCACGAACTTCCTCAACCAACGCTTGCCTTGGCCCTGGCCGCTCGAGCGCGTGCACGCGGGCATCCCGCTGGGCAACGGCACGTTCGGCGCACTGCTGTGGGGCGATGGGTCGCCGCTCAAGATCACGATCAACCGGCAAGACTACTGGGACCACCACGGGGGGTTCGAGTGGACCGAGGAGGCGAGTTTTGAGAACCTCAAGCGCCTGCTCGCCGAGGGCAACGAAGCCGAACTGCGCCGCATCTTCGAGGGCCGGAACCCGGAGAGCGACGACCGGCCCGTGCGCCCTTCGAGGTTGCCCATGGGCCGCGTCGACCTGGACTTCCAGGGCGCGGAGGCCAAAGAGGGCGGGCTGGACATGGTGAACGGCGAGGCGAATCTGAAGGTCGGTAAGGCCGTCGTGTCGGCCACGGTTCTGCGTGACGAGCCGGTGCTTTGTATCCAGATCTTCGGCAAGCGAGCCGACGCCTTCGGCGTGGTGGCCAAGCCGGTGGACGCACCGGAGGTGCTCGACCATCTGCGTTCGCTTGGCTACCCGGAGGTCGAACGCTTCGACAACGGTTGGGTGCAAGAACGCCCGGACGAGACGGCCATGGTCGTGGCCTGGCGCCGGGTCAGGCGTAGCCGCAAGTGCGTCGAGCTGTACGTGTGCAGCGTGTTCGGCACGCGCGACGACGCGGAGAAACTGCTCGACCGCGTGGCCGACGCGGGCTATCCCGCGCTCCAGCGCCGGATAGCCAAGTGGTGGAAG
>JAJRTI010000307.1 GCA_024278415.1 Planctomycetota bacterium
AGGCATTCCTCCCGAAAGTTGCCGACCTTCGGGAGGTTCTCCGCCCGCGAGCTGCATGTGGCGTGTTCAGACTCTCGCATGGATGTTGCTCATCGCCCCAAGACGTTCAGCTCGCCGCGGGTGGGGCCGTCAGCGTTGATGACCATACGGAAGCCGACATCCCCATGGGCGCATCCATTTGGCGCGTAGGGGTTGCGGTATGCCGAACGGCAGAAGCAGTCGATAAGGTCGTTGTCCCACGAGCCGCCGCGCAGCAGGCGAGGTGAACTTGTGTCACTCAGATCCTCCCGGCCATCGTCAGCCCTATAGGGATAGGGCATCATCAGGCTGCTGCACCACTCCCACACATTGCCGTGCATATCGTGAATACCCCATGCATTCGGCTTCTTCTTGCCAACGGAACGCCTGCTGCCACTTGAGTTGTTGAGGAACCACGCGTAGCCACCCAGTTTGCTGTCGCTGTCGCCAAAGCAGTACTTCGTGGTCGAACCCGCTCGACACGCGTACTCCCACTCGGCTTCCGTCGCGAGCCGGCCGCCAGCCCACTGGCAGTAAGCTTTGGCCGCGAACCAACTCACATATACCACGGGACGATTGGAGCTGCCAGATGGGTAGGCATTGCCCGACCAATCGCTCAAGTAGTTGCCATCGTGCAGCGTTGGATCAATGTTCGCCTTCTGCCATGCCGGCCGAGCCATGACGAAGTTGCGGTACTGCTTGTTCGTCACTTCGTACTTCCCAATGTAGAAGCTGCCCACCTTGACCGTGTGCTTCTCTGGCCCCTCGCCCATGCCGAACTTGCCGCCAGGGATGAACAACATCTCCGAGCCGTCCGTCGTGTTGATCGCCAGGTGCACCTGCAACACTTTGTATTCCTTGAGCTTCTTCGCGAAGTGCTGCCGTACCCTGATCGTGGCTGACGTGGCGATCAAGGCCAAGAGCGCAATGATGGCCAACACGACAAGCATCTCAATGAGCGTAAAACCGAGTCTGTTCCTGCGCATCGTTCTCTCCTCCACAAGAGGACTGCGCCCGGGAAGTGGGCGCGAGGGGCTTTATGACGGGACCTGCGTCGAACGAAGGGGAGGGCTCACTGCGGGCCCACGCTGCACCACAAGTGTATGTTTGGCCCATAACCAGGGTCAAGCACTTTTCGAGCTTGCTGTCCTGTCGCCCCGTACTAACGAAAAAGCCCGGGAAGGTTACACCACCTTCTTGGTGCTTGCAGGAACCTTCCTGCGTACGGGCGGCGATCCTCTCGAAGGTAGCCAACCTTCGGGAGGGTCGCCGCCATGCCTCCCCTGCTACCCGCCTTGCAACGCCTCAAGCAGGCACTCCAGTTCCTCGTCCACGTTTGCCGGATCGGCGAGCGTCTCGGCGATCTCCGCCCTGAGGATATTCCTGTACCGCTTGCGCAGACGATGGACGGCCGTCTTGACCGCGCCTTCGGTTGTGCCGAGCGCAGCGGCAGTCTGCTTGTAAGCCACTCCGCTGCCATCGCCAGTCAGGTGCTGCTTCAGGTGATCGAAGGCCTTCTGTTTGCCCGCTTCCACGAACTCCCCCTTCACGCGTTCCAGAGCGCGGTCGAGGAGCGTGATCGCCCATCGGCGTTCGTAGATGCGGTCAGGGGTCCAGTTGTGCGACGGCTCCAGCGCGTATCGGCCCTCCGCGTCGTCCACATGCAGCGGCACGATCACGTGGCCTCCCCCGCGCTTGAGCGCCCGCGCCCGTTCCCGTTCGTGGGACATGTGGTACTTCAGCGCGGTCAGCAAAAACGATCGGAACCGCCCTTTGCTCTGGTCGGCCGCGCGGATGTAATGCTTGTCGAGCATGACCGCGAAGAACCCCTGCACCGTGTCCATGGCGTCCTGTGGGTTCTGCCCCCGGCGGCGGGTGTACGCGTAGATCGGATACCAGTACTTGCGGCACAGCGTCTCCAGCGCGCCCCTTGATTCGGGCGAGGTCGTCTGGCCCGCGGCAAGCACGACGCTCCAGTGGGTCGTCTCGAAGCGGCCTTCGCTCCCTGTGTGACCAGGTTGGTGAGAGTCTGAATGCACGCGCGGGTTGCTCCATGGATGCGCCAGCGCGCGTCACCATACGATTTCCCTTGCGTAGCGTCAAGATCTTCCTGGTGACGTCTGCGAACGAATCGCGCCTTAGTGCCTTCGCGGTCAGCAACCGCGACAAAAAACAATAAGTTGCGCGGTGTGCGTGCACTCTTGGCAGGGTATTGCGTATTGCGTATTGCGATCCGAATACGCAATACGCAATACGCAATACGGGACAGCGAACCTGCCCTCCACGCGCCACGTCTTGCCTCTGATCCATGACAGCCAGAAGCCTTGGGTTGCGGACGAAGTCCGCCTTGGCCCTACAAGATGAGGCGCGACCCGGGTATCATGTGAGGCGGCAGCGCGCCCCCGGCCACATATTGGCATTGCGCTAGGGCAGACCACTTGACGCGGCCTTCGGCCGCAACCCAGGAGCGGATCCCGAAGCCTCGGGATCGCTTTCCGTCTGCACCATACGGCCATCCAAGCCTATCGGAATGCGAAGGCATTCCGCACCCAACACCGTGCCCCTCACTACCACCCAACAAAAAGCCCTCGACCTGCGCCGCAACATTGCGGTGACTGCGAGCGCGGGCTCCGGCAAGACGCGGGTGCTCGTGGAGCGCTACCTGCGCATCCTCGACGAGCGCTCGGACCTGGGCGTCGAGAACATCCTCGCGATCACGTTCACCAACAAGGCCGCGGCGGAGATGCGCGAGCGCGTGCGCCGCGCGGTCCAGGAGCGTATCGACGAGCGGCCGGACGAGCAAGAGCGATGGGTCGCGGTGCGGGACTCGCTCCCGGCCGCGCACATCTCTACGATCCACGCGTTTTGCTCGTCCCTCCTGCGCCAGCACCCCATCGAGGCCGGCGTCGACCCGGCATTCGAGATGCTCGAAGACGCGGACCGCGGCGTGCTCATAGAGGACGCGGCCGACTCAGCTCTGCTGCGCCTGAGCCAACTCGACGAACACGACCCGAAACGCGCGGCGCTCTGGGCTGGCCTCCGCATGTGGGGCCGCCACCGGCTCAGTTCGCTCCTCCGCAACCTCATTAGCCGCCGCGACGCCGTCGCCCCCTGCTTCGAGCGCATCCGAGGCAAAGCGCAAGACGAGATCGTCGCGTGGATGGAAGAGATGATCGAGGAGCATCGCCGGGCCTCCATCGCGGCTCTGAAGTCCGACGAGAATCTGGCCGCGTTCGTGGAGCAGCTCCGCGCATCAGGCCCAGGCGGAGAGCGTGACGCGGACGCGTCCATCAAGCTCAACGACGTGCGCATCGACGTGCTCGCGTCATGGGACGCATTCTGCCGCGCGGGCGATCCGTCATCGCAACTGGCCGCGCTCGAGGAGATCGCCGGCATCAACGTGCGCGGGGGCAGCAAGAAGGTGTGGCCAGAAGCGGCGCTCGACGCCTGCAAAGAAGCGCTCAAGGCGATTCGCGATGGCGCCAAGTCCGGGTTGAAGGGCTTGCCGGAATTGGGCCCGGCCGACCGCGAGGCCGCGGGGCTGCTGGCCGCGCTGTGCGTGCTCGTCGACGAAGCCGTGGCCGAGTACTGGCGGCACAAGGGAGCCGGCGCGCGGCTCGACTACACCGATCTGGAGGAGATCGCCTGCCGCATGCTCGCGGAGAACGTGGGCGGAGCGCGGGACCAGTATCGCGGCCAGTTCGCATACGTGCTGGTGGACGAGTTCCAGGACACGAACTATCAGCAGTGGGCGATCGTGAGCGAGATCGTGGGCGACGCCCCGGACCGGCTCTTCGTCGTGGGCGACCCCAAGCAGTCCATCTACTCGTTCCGCGGCGCGGTCATCGACGTGTTCAATCGGGTCAAGCGCGACGCGGTCGTCACGCGCAACACCGCCGCGGGGCTCGCAGACGCGCCCTTTTTCGATCCCCATGGCAAGGAACTGCCGGCAGAGGAGCACGAGAAACTCGGCGACGTGGCCATGGCCGAGAGCTTCCGCTCGCGGCAGGCCATCGCGGACTTCGTCAACCACTTGTTCGAGCGCGTCATGGCCGGGGGAGAGCAAGATTGGGATCCACCTTACGAGCCGCTAATCGCCAGACGTGAGGAGCGGGCGCCCGGCGCGGTGGAGCTGCTCATCGCGGAGCCGAGTGGAGAGGCCGCCGACGGCGACGACGAGTACAGGGCTACTCCGGACGACGAGGCGCGCTTGCTGGCCCACCGCCTGTGCGCGCTTGTGAGTGCGGGCGACTTCAACGTCTGCGACCCCGACACGGAGGAGCTTCGGCCAGCCAAGTTCGACGACGTGGTGATCCTGCTGCGGGGCCGGTCGCGGCTGGAGTACTTCGAGGATGCGTTGCGCGATCAGCACATCCCGTTCGACGTCGTGGCCGGCGTCGGCTTCTACGAGCGGCAGGAGGTGCGCGACATCACGAACGTGCTGCGCGTGCTGAGCAACAGCGACAACGACATCGCGCTCGTGGGCGTGTTGCGCTCGCCGCTGTTCGGCCTATCGGACGAGGCCATCTTCCGCATCTCGCTCGCGCCTGGCGACCGCATGCTGGACAAGCTGCAAGCGACCGTCGAGTCGCAAGAGCGCCTCGATGCGCTTGGCGACGACGCCCCCCTCGCGGAGTTTGCGGACGAGACGCTCCGGCGTTGGGCCGGGGTGGGGCCGCGCCTGCCGGCGTCGGAGCTGATTCGGCGCATCGTCGAGGAGACCGGCTTCTGGGCGGTGCTGAGCGCCGGGCCGCGCGGCGACCAAGACCGCGCGAACATCGAGAAGCTCATCCTCACCGCGCAGCAGTTCCAGCGCCGCGGATTGGTTTCGCTCGCGGACCTCGCGGAGCGGATCGATGCCCTCATGGACCGCGGCCAACAAGAGGGCGAAGCCGCGGTGGCCGCGGCCGGCCGCGGGATACGCATCATGACCGTGCACGCGGCCAAGGGCCTCGAAGCACCCATCGTGGTTGTGGCCGACACCGCGACGCAGTTCAACTTTAGTTCGAGCGACCCCATCTACTTCGACCGCGACTGGGGCTTCGGCATCAAAGCGCCCAACCCAGACGAAGGCTACCCGATCGAATCCACCGCGCTGCGCCAGATCATCAACAAGGTGCAAAGGGCGAAAACCGTCGCCGAGGAGAAGCGGCTCTTCTACGTGGCTTGCACCCGGGCGAGGGATATGCTCATCCTGTCCAGCCGTTGGGTGAAAAAGCCGAGGGACTCGTGGGCCGCGTGGGTCCACCAAGCGTTCGGCCTGGCCGCGGGCGAACCGTGCGTCGCGTTCATGCAAGACGGCCGAGACTGCGAGGCTCCGGTCCACTGCTCGGCCGACGCGTTCGCCATGAGTGAACCGGCCGCGGCCGCCCCGCCGTTCTACGCGGCTGCGGAGCCGCCCGCGGCCAGCCCCGCGGCGTACGCTGCGCTGGAACGTTCGGTGCAGCCGCTGCCCGACACGGACTCGATGCGCCGGTTCTCGCCCACGGAGTTGATGCTCTTTGCCCAGTGTCCCACGCTGCACTACCTCGCCTACGAACTCGGCGTGGCCGAAGAGACGGTCGCACTCGAAGACCGCGACGCGGCGCTCCCGACCAACGCGGCGCGGGCCCAAGCCATTGCGCGCGGCCTCGCAGCGCACCGGCTGTTCGAGCGGCTGGAGCCCGGCGACGGCTCTCACGACGCCGCTCTCGCGCGGGCCGTGCTCAACGAGTCTGAGGGGGTTGGGGGCGAGGAGCGTGAGCAATTGGCCCAAGAGCTGGCCGCCATGGCGAAGCAGTTCCGCGCGTCGGAGATTGGGCAGCAGGCGCTTGGCGCGGCGGACCATCGCAACGAAGCCAGCTTCTCGCTGCGCGTGGCTGGGGGGCTCTTGGAGGGGCAAATCGACAAGCTCTACCTCGGCCCAGACGGGCAGTGGGTCGTGCTTGACTATAAGACGAACTCGATCCAACCGCGGGAGAAGGAGGACACCGCGCACAAGTACGACCTCCAGCTTGAAGCCTATGCGCTAGCCGCGTCGCGGCTCCTCGCGGAAGCGCCCCCGCGTCTGCGTGCGGTGCTCTATTTCACCGCTATCAACGACACCGCTTGGCGCGAGTTCAACGCCGACGAACTCGCGGGCATCGAGGGCCGCATCAGCGATCTCATCACGCGTGTGGCCGCGTTCGACGCGGGCGAGCCTCCAGCCATGAGGCCGGCATGCCACGCGTGCGGGTACCGCGAGTCTGGAGTATGCCGGCCCCAGTGAGGGGAGCTTTGCAGCGGGCGAACCGGACTTCGGGGAGGAGTCGAGGGCCCAGCGCCCGCGTGCCTGCGCACGTCAATGCGCCTCTGTGCCTGTAGTGCTCACGTCAGTGAGCCTCTGACCAGCAGCCTCGCGGGGAGGCGCACTGACGTGCGCACTACAGGCAGAGACTCCCGGCCTTTCTTGTTGACGCGGTTCGCGCAGCACGTTAGACTCCGCGAGGCCTGCCAGCCTGTTCCCCATTCCCTTCATTGGAGGTATTGGTCATGGCTCTCAAAGCACAGCGCGAGGACGTATGGGTTGCGAGCATCGAGGACTGCCCAGGCGGCTTGGCGGACAAGCTGGACAAGCTTGCCGCGGCCGGCGCGTCGCTGGAGTTCCTGATTGCGCGGCGGGCGCCCAACACGCCGGGCACGGGCGTGGTGTTCGTGACTCCGCTCAAGGGGGCGAAACAACTGAAGGCCGCCAAGGCCGCAGGCTTCCGCAAGACAGCGCACCTGCAGTCGATCAGGGTCGAAGGCGCGGACAAGCCGGGCTTGGGCGCCAAGATCACCCAAGCGCTCGCAGAGGCAGGCGTGAACCTGCGCGGCTTCTCCGGCGCGGCCGTGGGCAAGAAGTGCGTCATGCACATCGCGGTGGACAAGGCCGCAGACGCGACGAAAGCCCTGCGCGCGCTGAAGAAGGTGTAGTCCGGAATCCTTCCACTGGCGTCCGGGGGCCTGCGATCCTCTGAGCCCTCCGCGGCCTCTGTTCTACTAACGTCGAGGATCTCGAAGTTTCTTTGCACTCGCCACGGGCCGGCATGCGCAAGTCGTGTGATAAGAACTTCTTAGCCGGCGCTTGCATGCGGGGGCTGAAATGTGCTCCTTACCCACATCTCAGCTTCCCATGCCGCTGTCATCTACCCCGCGCGGCCAAGAGATACCACGAATCCCACTGGCTGGCCCAGCGGATCGTTAGGTGGCCTGCCACGCCAACGTGAGGACTCCACGGGACAAGCCCGTCGCATCTCCAGAGGCCTTGTGTGCTCGCTGTAGATGGCCCACATGAACAACCACAGGGCAAGTCTGTGGTATCCCGCTGATGTGTGCCTCTGCATCCGTGGGTACGCCCTGCCATCCGTGGGATCCATCCGCCCATTGGGTTGCGGCCAACGGCCGTGCTTGTGTGAATCTGTTCCCTTTGGGGCGAAAGAGCGGTTCGCCCCCCCCAGAACGTAAAGCGGGCAGGCGGAAGGAGGGTACCGCCTGCCCAACCGTGCGCACGGGTTCTTGGTGCTGTGAAGCACCCAGAAACCTACAACCAATTCTATCACGGGAGCGCAATGTTGTCGAGTTTGGCCGCGCGGTTCCCGCTAACGGCCGCTCCGCTCTCCGTGCCCTGGCGCAGCTCCATCAGACATCTGTCATGCGCAAGACCTTGACGAACGTGATCAGGCCTTGCCCACCTAATGTCGCGTCCCGCAAGTTCGTTTACCCAATCTGGCGCACAGGTTGGGCAATGCCTGCCAATTC
Source organism: Planctomycetota bacterium (assembly GCA_024278415.1). The sequence goes on from JAJRTI010000307.1 coordinate 7,777, forward strand.
TGTCTACCGCGACCCTCGGTGGATGCATCCCCTGCCCGGGGTCCGGCGCCTCATGTCGATACGCCGTAGGCGTTATACCCCAAAGCCCAGGGTTAAGCGTAGCGCAACCCTGGGAACCCCTTCGGCGACATCGCACGCCCCCCTCCGAACGGGTTCTACGCGGATGGCCTTGCATCGTATCCCACATTCTTGTGGAACGCCTTCGGCGTTCAATCGTTTTGCGGTCGTGCACCC
>JAJRTI010000308.1 GCA_024278415.1 Planctomycetota bacterium
GCACGTTCGCATCGATCTCATCCAGCTCGTCGCCGGCGACGCACTCGACGTAGAGGGGGCCGGTGAAGCCGTTGTTCACGAGCCCGGCGAGCACGGTGGGGAAGTCCACGAGGCCCTCGCCCGGCGTGACCATCACGTCGGCCTTGTCCGCGGCCTTGTCCACCGTGCAATCCTTGATGATGCCGGTCGTGACCTTGGGCGCGATCTTGTCCACGTCGGTCTCCGGTCGCAGTTCGCCCTTGGTGTAGTAGATGATGTTGCCCGGGTCGAAGCAGAGGCCGAACGCGGGGTGGTTGACCTTCGCGTTGGCTTCGAGCATCTGGTCCACGGTGAGGGTGATCCCGCCGTGGGGCTTGAGCGTAATGTTGACGCCGGCCTCCTGCGCGTGGGGAGCGGCGCGGCGCATGAGTTCGAAGTAGTCCTCGAACAAATCCGCGTTGCCAACGCCGCAGTCGAGCAGCCACGTCGCGCCCAGGTCGGCCGCGCGGTCGATGAGCGTCTTGTAGTCGTCGACGGCCGCGTCGAGGCCCAAGTTGAGTTGCGTGCGGCCGAGGAGCAGGGAGGGCACGACGCCCGCGTCGGCCGCGGTTTGTGCCGCGGCTTTGGCCTGCTCGGGCGTGCTCTCGGAGCTGACCGGCATCGCTTCGCTGCACCGGAACACCGCGACGTCGGTGTAGCCGGCCGCGGCGATCTTCGCACAAGCCTCAGCAAAGTCCAGGTGCTTGGCGTAGGGACGAGTCGTGCAGCCGATGGCGAGTTCCATGATCGGGCCTTTCTGTTGGGTGGGAACGACAGAGGGGGAGCGTGAAACGTAAAGACGTAAAACGTAAAACGTAAAGACGGAAGACGGAAGACGCAATACAACCGCATACTGCGTATCTCGTATTGCAAAAACGCCTCGCTCCATCTCTTACGTTTTACCCTTTACGTTTTACGCTTTACGTTTCACGTTTGTCAACGGTTGCCTTCGCATGCCGGTGCGCTGGCTTGACGATGCTTTGCCTCCGCGCGCTCCAAATGCAAAGGCGCACCAAGCCACCACACTTCATGGGCCGACGTAGCCTCCCCAACCTTCGCAATCTTGAGAGGCCACTGTCAACTGAAGCAGGTCTGATCCCACTCCATCGCACTGCCCACACCCTGGCGGGTGCGGCTACTGGCCCCGCTCCGTTACCGCCCCTCGACTGCCGCGACGCTCCAGGCTGGCACACGAAACGCGCCCCCCGAAGCAGCGACTTTGCTCAATCGAAACGCACCGGGCAGCGTGGCCGCGAGGTCGTCGGCCGTGAGCGCGGTCGCGCCCGTGATCTGCACCCCGTTGATGCGCACGTCACGAGCAGCCGGCGATCGGTTGACGAGGATCATGACCACGCCGGCTTCTGAACGCCCCGCAATGGCGCGCAGGCGGCCGCCAGGCGCGAAGCCCTCGACCTTGCAGAGCCGACGCCCGACCAAGCGCGACAGGAGTCGGCTCGCCGCGCAGGTCGGCGAGAGCACGTACTGGTCGGCGAAGACGAGGAGTGGCTGCCCGGGCTTGGCGCACTTGAGCCACACGAAGCGCCGAGCCGACGCGTCCCACCCTACGTCGTAGCGCATCATCCCGAAGTACGGCGTCTCCAGGTCGTGGAACACGGCCATGTCGCAAAGCGGGTGCTCCAGCAACGCCATCCAGTTCCACGCGTACACGAGCGCGTGCGCGTGCGTCGCGATGACCTGCCGAGGGGTCCAGTTCTTGTGCCGCATCGCGGTCGTTTCGGTCACGGAGATTGGCGCGCCCGGGATTCCGTATGTCTTGCGCCCGCGCTCGGCCGCGTCGAGCCAGCGTTCCATCTTCAGGTTGCCGGACACGAACGCGTTCGGGTCTCCGCGCTTCGACGGATCGCCGGGGCCGGGCCAGTTGCCGAATGGGTAGTGCGCGTTGTAGCTCGTAATAAGTTTGAGTGCCCCGAGCCGGCGCAGCTCCGGCACGAGCGTGCCCAACCAGCCCTTGCCCATGCCGACCGCGACGATAGGCGTCGTAGCGTCGGCCTCTCGAATCGCCTCGCCGTATGCCGCGCACACGCGCGCATAATCCTTCGCGTCGCAATGCGCGAACTCCTCGTTGCCCAGCTCCCACGCGGCGACCGGGGCTCCGAGTTGCCGCAGCCGCTTCACCATGCGCTGCGCGTACGCCGCGCCTTCGGCGATACGGTCGCGGTCGTAGTTGCCAGCCCGCTGGCTGAACTTGGACCGGATGACCGCGCGCGGCGTCTCGCCGTCGAGGTAGAAGAGCACCGGCAGCTCGTAGATGAGTTTCACGTCGTATTCGCGGCAAAACGACGCCAAGTTCTCCAGCGTCACGAAGTGCGTTGACGGAGGGTTGTTGTCGCGAAACGCCCAGTGCTTGGTCGCGTGGGCCAAGGCCATCGTTTTGCGGCGGCTTTCGGGCAGGTAGTAATAGGCCGCGTTGCCGCCGGGGAATCGCAGCGCGCGGATGCCGCTCTCCTTCAGCGCGCGGGCAAACTCCTCCCGCTTCGAGCGCGGGTCGGACTTGGGCAGCGTGCCGAAGTAGAGCCCCGGCCGGTAGAACTCGCAGTTCACTGCGAAGTGCAGCGGGCTGATCGTCTTGCCCGTCGGCCGGCCGACCGTCAGCGTCGTAGGTGCGCTCTGGCCGGCCGCGCTCAACATCGATGCCAGGAGTAGGATCTGAACGGTCATAGGCTTCCTCGGTATTTCATGGGGGGCAGCATGGTTTCCGTTGCACAGCCGTACGGTGAAGACGGAAGGCGAAGGCCTTCCGCTCCTCAGGGTCTGGGGACGATGCCAAACTCCACGTAGACTTGCCTGTGGTCGGACGCCAGGGTGCTCCGGTGCTCGCATCGTCGAGCCTCCAGCCCGGGCCCCAGCCAGACGTGATCGATGGACAGGCAGGGCAACAACACGGGCCATGTGTCGATGAGCCCGCGGCCCGCGGTCTCGAACGCGTGGCTGAACTGGCGCCGGATGGGCTCCATGAACACCGATTCCCGGGGCGTGTTGAAGTCGCCCACCACCATGACGCGCTCCAGGGACGGCAGCGCGTCCAAGACGCGATAGAGCGCCTGAAACGCCGGCTTGCGGCTGCGCCACAGTGCGCTTGGCAGGTCGACAATGACGACCGTGACCGCGCCTTGAGACAGGGCCACCCGCGCGACGTGAATGCGCCAGCTCCTGTATCGCGGGGCAACGACTATCTTCTCGATGGGGCCTCTCGCCATGAGCCAGGTGTGGTTGGGAAAGCCCCGCACGACCATCCCCGACGCATGGCTCGCCCAAAAGCGCAGGCGCTCGGATGTTGGCTTGCCCGCTTCCACCAACGCCACCAGGTCCAAGTCGGCAAACGGTATCCGCCTGGCAGCCATCTCCCAGCCCGCCTTGCCCCTGAACGCGTTCCAGAACAACATGCGGACCGCGCCTGGCGCCGCCGGCGTCGCTTCCGTCCAGCGCAGCGACGCACATGCCCACCACAGGAGAGCCAACAGCCCCAACGCCAACGCCGCCCTGCCGTGGACGCGCCGGCGCTGCATGAAGAAGGCCAACCCGGCCAGCAGGCACAGCCCTGTCACGACCGCCAACGGCGTGGCATAGAAGAACGTCGACACGCCCGGCACGCGGTCGCGAAGAGTCAGGCGCACGAGCACTGCGGCCGCCGCGACTCCGAGCGCGATGCCGGGCGCCGCGCGCCACGTACGTTTCATGACGCGCTTCACGAGTCCGCCGGCACGAGGCACAGGAACGACAACGGCTCCTCGCCCGTGTTGCGGAACTGGTGCTCTTCGCCGGCCGGCATGAACACCACGTCGCCCGGCTTCAGTTCATGGTCTTGCCCACCGTGCACGACCACGCCCCTGCCGCTGAGCACGAACACCTCGTGCTCGAAGTCGTGCGCATGCAGCGGCGTGCAGCCTCCCGGCGCGACCTCGAACTGGCGCATCCAAAAATGCTCCGCGCCCGCGTCCTTGTCGATGAGCCATCGGATCTTGACGCCCTCTGCGCCGGCCATGTCGACGTCCTGCGCGGGAATGTCTTGGTAGGCGAACTTCTTCAATTTGCTTCTCCTTGCGTCGTGCGAATGGGCAGTTTCAGACACAAACCAATCTATGGTCCAATGCCCCGCGGAGTCAAGGACCGCACCGCTATCCCGCATTTCTCACGAGTCCATGCGGGTGTCGATGCCAGGCGCACGGTGGCGAAGGCGTGCTCGGGCGCGCCCGAAGGGCCGGCCCCTCCCATTCGACGCGCGCAGGTTGTTGCTCAACCCACGCGTCCGCCTGGGCCGGTAAGGTCTTCAGACGGCCATTTTTCCGACACTTCTATCCCGGGCTGGTGAGAAATGCGGGCGAGGGGCGCGCGCTTGTGAGCCAACCCCAGAACTCCTATCATGCCCACGTTGTGCGCTCGCAAGCTGTCACTCGGTCGTATCCCCCGCCCTATCCCAAGGAGGTCTCGATGCGCGCGTTCCCGCCCAATACACTCGTGGCCGCGCTCCTGGTGTGCGCGAGTCTCGCAGGCTTCTCGGCCAGCTTCGCCGCTCCAGCCCCACTCACGCTCGCGCAACTGCGGCAACAGCGCCGGAAGCTGGCGCAGAAAAAGCGGCGCATCATCATGAACAACGATGGGTGCGACTGCCTCTATTTTCCCAAGGGCAAGGAGATCAACGCGAAGAACTTTCTGGACCAACGCACCACCGCACTCGCGAATACCCAAGTCGACACGATCGCCTATTGCACGATCAGCTCCGGCTTCAGCTTCTTCACGCACCACACCCGGGTAGGCACCGTGCTGGCTCGGCAGCCAGGCGACTACGGCATTCTGCCCAGCAAACGGAATATCGCACAAGACCTCATCGACCAGGGCACGGACTGCCTCCAAGCCGTGGTCGAATTCGGCCACAAGAAGAAGATGGAGGTCTTCTGGTCGTTCCGCATGAACGACACCCACGACGCCGCACACCGGCCGGACAAGCCCTACCTCCTCTACCCCCCTCTCAAGGTCGAGCACCCAGATTGGCTCGTGAGCGACTACAAGAAGCGCTCGCCCCACGGCCGGTGGAGTTCGGTCAACTACGCGCTGCCGCAGATTCGCGACCTCGCGTTCAAGTTCACCGAGGAAGTCTGCCAGAACTACGACGTGGACGGCATCGAGTTGGACTTCTTCCGGCACCTCTGCTACTTCAAGAGCACCGCGTTCGGAGGAGTCGCGAGCCAAGAGGAGCGGGACATGATGACTGGCCTCATGCGCCGTATCCGCGCCATGACCGAAGAGGTCGGCAGGCAGCGCGGCCGGCCGATGCTCGTGTCCGTGCGCGTGCCCGATTCAGTGGGATACTGCAACGACATGGGTTTCGACATCGAACGGTGGATGGACGAAGGGCTCATCGACATCCTCATCACGACCGGTTACTTTCGGCTCAATCCGTGGGAGTACACGGTCGATCTCGCGCATAAGTACGGCGTGAAGGCGTACCCGTGCCTGAGCGATTCGCGCGTGCGCGGAGCCACGCGGTTCCGCCGCGGCGCCACGGAGAGCTACCGCGGCCGCGCGATGAACGCATGGGCCGCCGGCGCGGACGGGATCCATCTGTTCAACTATTTCAATCCCAAGGCCGCGATCTGGAGCGACATCGGCGACCCAGCCAACCTGGCGACGATGAAGAAGTTGTACTTCGTGACAGTGCGCGACGGCGACCCGAGGAGCTTCCTGCGCAAGGGCCGCACGTACCGCAACGTGCCCCTATTCGGGCCGTCGGCGCAGCGCACGCTCATCAAGGGGCGGCCCGTGGACCTCGATATCACCATCGGCGACGACGTCGCCAAGGCCCAGGCTGACGGGTACACGCCCCGCGTGAAGCTGCATTTGGAGACGCCGGGATTGGCGCGGGCCGAGCAACTTGAGGTGTCTTTCAACAACCGCCCCCTGTCTCCCGGCAAGCTGAAGAAGGGCTGGATCGATTACGCTCTGCCCCCAGACGCGGTCAAGCGCGGCTCCAATCGTGTCCGCGTCTCCATCGTTCAAGATACGCTCAAGCCGGACGAATGGAACGTGGTGTACGCCGGGGGCACGAAGCCGGCCCCACCATGGTTCCGCGACCGCGGGTACAAGCGCACGCTTGAGAAAATCGTCGATGGAGCGCTCTTCATCGCGGACCGCGGCAGCGTCTCCGGCGACTACCACTATTGGCGCTACTCCTGGGGCGCGGACTTCGACGACGAGACGGTCGTGGAGGCGCGCGTCAAGGTCGTGTCCGGGGAGAACTACATCATCGTCACCGACATGAAGACCGACGAGCGCATAGGCCTCTTCCCCGACCGCCTTGAGTTGTACTTCCACCGCGGCATCACGTACAAAATGAACACGACCGACGACTTCCACGTGTACCGCATCGTGATGAAGGGCAAGGATCTGAAAGTGTACGTGGACGGCAAGCTGGCCATCGACGCGGCGGGCAAGTTCGACCACAAGGCCATGTACAGCCGCAATGAGATCGCGTTCGGCGCGGCCAACAGCGGCGCGGTGGGCTAAGCGTACTGGAGCTACGTCAAGGCGCGCACCCAAGGCCAGGCGCTGCGCGACCTGGTGGTGAGCATCGACTACAAGAAGAAGTGAGGAACGCAGCCGCATGCGCCAGCACGCGGGCATGTTCGGAGTCCCGCCTTCAGGCGGTCCGTGGCTTGCCCGCACCCTGGCGGCTGCGGCTACCGCAGCTTGCCAGTCGCGGCGCGGAACGCCTTCGCGTTCCGACGGACGGTCCCGAGGCTTCGGGATCCGCTCCTTTTAGGCAAACAGTTTCGTCAAGAACTTGAAGTTCGCGCGAATCGATTCCTCAGGCGACAGGCCTTCCGCGGACTTCCACTGCTCCGCAAGCACCCACACGTCGGCCACGTCCAAGCCGTTGACGAAATCCCGCACGATCGTGAAGTCCACGATGCCCTTGCCAAACTCAGTCTCGTCGTCCTTCACGCTCAGATCGTCGGAAACATAATCCTTCAAGTGCACGAGCCGCGTGCGCGGGGCCATGAGTTCCAGAACGGGCTCCATGTTCGCAGTGGTCTTGCGCACCCAACCCAGGTCGGGACAGTACGACACAAGCGCGGGGTCGGTAGCGGAGTCGAGTGCGCGCAGGAGCTGTGCGTCGTTTTCGATCTCCCAGTAGTGGTTGTGGTAGCAGAACGTCACCCCTTGATCGGCGCACTGCCGGCCGATCGCGTTGAGCTGCGCCGCGCCGGCGAGGAGGCGCTTCGCGTCGTTGGCCCCGCTCATGACGATGCACTTCGTGCCGCAGCCCACGGCGAAGTTGATGATCGCGGCCATCTCATCGCGGTCGCTGTCGGCCTTGGACGGGTCGTCGAAGTTCCAGCCCGTGTGCAGCGCGGCCAGTTGCACGCCGTGCTGGTCGAGCACCGCCTTGAACTCGGCCGGGTCATCCATGTTCAGGAACCGAGCGCCAATTTCGAGTCCCTCATAACCGGCCGCGGCGACTTCCGCGACCGTGTGGTCGCGCCGGGTCGAACGCTCCTGGTCCCATGTGATCGTCTGACAGCCAAGATGGATCTGTGGTGGCACGTTGGACTCCTCGAAAAGTCTGGTGGGGCAATGCCGACTTCGCTCCGCAACCACGCCGTGCGGCAACGCCGGTCGCCACAGGAGCGACGCAGAAAGGTCGATTGCATGTGATAGCACGAAGCTGAACGGCGTTCAACCGGCGGGCCGGCTTGCCGCCCGGGCGCGAGGCATGTAGAATGCCCCCCGCGTCCGGGTCGAGTGGGCCGCGGCGGGGCACGACACCCAGCAAACGAACGCGCACACACGCCAGCAACCGCGGGCCTCCAGCAAAGGACAAGACTTGAGCGATTCATGAAGATCCTCCACATCGATACCGAGCGCACCTGGCGCGGCGGGGAGCAGCAGATGCTCTACCTTGCCAAGGGCCTCATGGCCGACGGCCACGAATGCCTGGCCGTGTGCCGCCGCGGCGGCGCGGCCGCGGACCAGATTCGGGACACCCGCGTGCCCGTGGTCGACATGCCCATGCACGGCGAGGCCGACCTGCTCGCGGCCGCGCGCATCGCCAAGCTTGCCAAGCGCGAGGGGGCCGACATCCTCCACGCGCACACCTCCCACGCGCACATGCTCGCGTCGCTCGCCAAGGCCGTGTTTCGCACCCGGGCCAAGCTCGTCGTCCATCGCCGCGTCGACTTCAGCATCCACAAACTTCCCCTGCGCCTCAGCCTCCTCAAATACCGCTTCGGCGTCGACCGCTACATCGCCGTGTCGCGGGCTATCCGCGACGTGCTCATCGCCGACGGCGTGCCAGCCGACCGGATCGACTTGGTCAACAGTTGCACGGACCTGAGCCGGTTCGAAAACGTCGCGCCGGCGGACTTGCGCGCGGAGTTCGGCCTCCCCGGGGACAGCATCCTCGTGGGCAACGTGGGGTTCCTCGTGGGCCACAAGGACCATGCCAACCTGGTGCGCGCCGCGGCCCTGGTGCGCGAGAAGTGCCCGAACGCCCATTTCATCGTCGTGGGCGATGGCGAACTCCGGGCCGAGATCGAGGCGCTGCGCGACGAACTCGGGCTCCACGACGCGTTTCTCCTCGCCGGCTTTCGCAGCGACGTGCCGGCCGTGCTCGCCGACTTCGACGTGTTCGCCATGTCGTCGAAGATGGAAGGCTTCGGCGGCGCCTGCCTCGAAGCTATGGCCATGCACGTGCCAGTGGTGACCACCGACGCCGGAGGGATGAAGGAGTACGTCGAGGATGGCGTGAACGGCCGCGTGGTCCCCGCGCGCGATCCCGAAGCCCTCGCGCAGGCGATCCTCGACGTGATTGAGCATCCGGAGCAAACGCAACGACTCGTCGAGGCGGGCCGGCGAACAGTCGTCGAGGGCTACTCGATCGACGTGCTCACGCAACGCACGTTGGAAGTGTACAGGCGAGCCATGGGCTGAGGGCCCTCCCCTGCTCTTTACCCACACCTCCAAACTCTTGCGAGGTCGCTCTCGTGCGGACTCCCGGACCCCAAGGGGGTCCCGTATGATAGCCCAGGGTTGCGGCCGCAGGCCGCTACCCTGGGAACAAGGCGCCCAAACCCACCATTCTTCCCTACCCCTTCAAGTGCTGCCAGAGCGCGTACTGCGCCACCACGCTCAGGGCGACGAAGATCGCGCTGAACAGCACACAGAAGCCGATCGCGGCCCCGCGCGAACGAAACCGAGGCGCGCGCCCTGGCGCGGGATGCGCGGTCTGGTACGCGAGCACGAGCCCCATGCCCACTACCGTGAGGCACGTCCACAGCCCCAACCGCGCGTAGCCCCACCAGCGCCGGTGCAACAACAAGCCCGCCAGCCCCGCGCTCACGTACGCCAGAAACCCGGCCACGGCAAGTGCGGTGAGGAGTGAGCCAAACGGGCCGTACGAGAGCGATTCGATCGATTTCGCGAACGCGATGCCGCGCGGCCGATGGCGTTCGAACTCGATATCGCGCGCCGGCCAGCCCGCCGGTGCGTCATACTGGAACGTCGTGTGGGCAATGCGCTCCACCGGGAGGCCCTCTTTGAAACGCGCCGGCGTGTGGGGGCTGAACCGCGAGAGGATGTCCCGCTTGATCGACCAGCCTTTGCCCAAGGGCCGCACCGGCCGGACGTAACCCATCACGTACACGAGCCCGATGCCCTGCGCCCCCTTCTGGCGAGCCCACAGCGGGCAGATGGGCCGCGGCGCTGGGAACTCCACGTACACGCACGCGGCGCGCGGCAGGCGCGTGGGGGCCGGTTCGTCTTTGGCCGTGAGCACCACGAACGCGTGCTCGCCCGTGAGGTAAGGCTTCAACAACCCCTCCCCTTCAGGCAGCGCCGGGTCGCCCGCCTTGGCCACGCGCACCGACAGATGCTCGCGGGGGATCGTGGCTTGCCGCCACGGCGAGTGGCCGCCATGGGGCCGCGGAGGCAGAAACGCGAACTCGAAGAACATCGGATAGATCTGCGTCGCTCGCGCGACCATGAGGAACCCATGCACCCAGCAGCGGGCCCCCCAATACGCGTCGTGGCCCGAAAACCGCGGGAAGCCCTGGCAAATGGACACGCGCACGTCTCGCGCCCGCGCCGGCACGGGCATCACCCACGTCGCCCCGGCCGCCAACGGCACATACACGAGCATCCGCTGCACCCCATCGCGGTACGCAATCGCAACCGCCCCCTGGTGCGGCGTCACCTCGACTCCCTCGCCCGCGCCACGCGGCCGCAGCGTGATGCCGCACGCGAAAGCGGATTCGGCAACCGCCGCGACGGCAAGCACAGCTAACCAGAATCGCGCGCTCAGCGTCCTGTCCCTCCACGCAACTCGCCGAGGACCAGCACTTGGGCGCGGTCGGTGCCGACTACGACCGCGGCCGCGGCATCGCCGTCCAGATCGCCCACGCACAAAGAACGCACCCCGGCTCCGACGGAGCCGAGCATGGCGACCGCGCCCGTCGCCGAGACGCGGGCCAGCGTGCCGTCGCTGGCGCCAACGACAATGCGGGGCGACGCTCCGGGGACGAGACAAGCCGCGGACAACGGGGCCGCCACAGTGGCGCGCCAAAGCACGCGGCCATCGCCGATGCGGAACGCGTACACGTCGCCGTCCAGCGTCACGACCACGGCCTCTTGCGCGCCGTCCCCATCCAGATCAACTGCCACTAGCGCCGCGACACGGAACGCTCCCGTGGGGAACGTCCACTTCCTGCCAAAAGGCTCGACCGCGTCGAACGCGGACACCACGCCGCTACGCTCGTCCGCGGTCACGATCATCGGCGCGGCGTTCGCGCCCGGGCGCACGAACCGAATGCGCTCCGGGCCGTAGGGGTTGCGATACCGATGGATCATCTCGCCCTGCGGCGTGAGCAGGTAGTTCGAGCGCGCGTACGTCGGCCCGCCGGTGGCCAACGCGATCTCCGGCCGGCCGTCGCCGTCCATGTCCGCCAGATCGAGCGACGACGGGTTGCCGCCGGATTGATACGTGTGCCACAGCACCTGGCCCTCGCGCGACAGGGCGAAGAGCGTGCCGAACACGCGGCGCGCGCCGTGCTTGAACGTGTTCGACCCGGCCAGCACCTCCAGCTTGCCGTCGCCGTCGAGGTCGGCCGCGCGCACGACGATGAACTCGCCGTCGCCAGCCACGTACCGGCCCGTGCCGTACTCGCCGGGCAACTGGCGCTTGATCTCGAAGCCTTTGTTGCTGAATTCCCACAGCTTCTTGCCGAGCGGATCGAGGCAATAGACGCGTGTGTTGTCGCACGCGGCCACGATCTCCGCGTTGCCGTCCGCATCGAGATCCGCGACCAACACGTCGTTGACCGGGCTATTTGCCGCGAAGGACCACGCCTTCTTGCCTGTGTTCGTCAGCGCGTACACATGGCCGTCCGCGCTCGCGGCCACGACGTAGGCCGGGCCATTGGCTTCGAGTCGCCCGACGGCCAGCGCGTTGATCGCGCCCTTGGCCTTGGCCCACTGCCACCTCGTAGCTGGGGGCTGCGCGGCCGCGTTCGGCTCTTTGGCGACGAGAGCAAGTGCGGCGACCTCCGCGAGCGCGGCCTTAGCCTTCACCAACGCCTCGGCCCCCGGCTTGAGCGCGGGGAGATCGAACACGTGCCGGCCCCGCGGCAACGACAGCGTCACGCGGCCGTTGCCGCGCGGGGGTGCAACGACTTCGCCGTTGACCACCACGTCGCCCTCCTCCGCGCACGGCAACGTCAGGACCGTATCGCGCTCGCAGATCGCGACACCGCGCCCCGTTGCAAAGTCGAGATCCACCGCGACCGGCGCGGTGCTGCTCATCAAGACTTCTCCGCACGTGAGGCGCGTCGCGTTGGCCAGCGCGATCTGCGATGGTCCGACGAGGCAGAGCTGTCCATCGAATTGAATCGGCCCCACCTTGTGCGCGCCTGGTTCGCTGGCCACGATCGAGAGCATGGGCTAGTCGTCGACCTTCAGCAGCGTCGCGGCGGCCGTGGTGCACGGGAGCCGCGTCACGTCGTACTGGTGCGCGGCCCGGCCTTGGTCCTCGCCGCGCTCGAAGCCGGAGTTGCCCACGAGATTGCGGCCCTTGGCGCGCAGCTCGACCGCGTCGTGCCAAACCTGCCCGTCCGCGACCTTGTAGTCGGTCGTGCCGCAATAGACCTCAATGCGCCGGCCCTTGCCTGCGGGAATGGAAAACGTGGTCTGCTGCTCCTGCCACTCCTCGCCGGCGAACTCGAGCTTGCCGAGCACGCGTCGCGTCGCGGGATCGATGGCGAACACGCGCGCGCCGACTACGCCGTTCGTGCGCGCGGCTGAGGCGAGCGTCAGTTCGCTCACGTCGTCCGGCACGGCCACTGATTGCACCATGCACTGCCACTTGCCCGGCACGGTCTTGATGGATAGGCACGCCTCGCCCTTGAACGCGCCACTGCGCTGCAAGAATGCGGTCTGCTTCGTCGATTGCCACCGTCGCCAGCGCGTGGGCAGCGTCACGTCGGGTGTGGCGTAGAGCACGTGGACGAACGATCGGCTCTGGCCCACGGCAAGCTCCGCAGCCTGCTTCGTGCGCATCACCTTCACGCCCTCGTCGTCCACCAGATACGCGCCGGGCTGGTCGCTTCGGATCGTGAATGCCGCGCCGCCCCGCACATTCGTCAGCGTGCGTCCGTCGAACGTGGGAGTTCCCACGGTCCGCCATTGGCAAGCGAGATCGTAGTGGCCGGGCCGTTTCGCCCGGACCGTATCCGTCACGATCATGCACTGGCCCTTGAGCCAGGTCACGGTGCGCGACCAATCGGCCGCGTTGTAGTTGGGCAGGACCGACTGCACGAAGCCGGCTTCCCGCAGGTCGGCCTGGAGCCGCAAGTCACACAGCCGGGGCAGGGAGTCCGGCCCGCGGCCGTCGCGGCGCACGAGCACGGTGTTCTGATACTTCATCTCCGTCGCGCCCCACTTGCCCCCGGTCAACACCGCGCCCCCGCGGTCGCTGAAGCTGCGCACCGCGTTGCCGTCGCCGACCTTGTGCAAGCCGGTGTTGATGCCGTCGAGCAGCAGGTACTGGTCTTGGCTGGCGAAGCCCGTGCGCAGCGCGGCTTGCCGGAACGCGCGCACGGCGGGCACCGGACTCTCCCCGCGCCGGCGCACGACGTTCGCGTACACGATCTTGTCCAGTGGATACGAATGCACGCCGTCCAACTCGATCGGCGGCTTCGCGGCGCCGGCGTATGGAAACGTCCATGGGGTGAACGCGAGCCCGCCCGCGTGCACGCGCGGCGGTTGCTGCGACTGCGGCGCCAGCGCGGCCGCGAGCCACTTCCAGCGCGGGTCGCGCTGGAACCATGACGTCAGATAGATCGCCTCGCTCATGTGCCCAAAGAAATAGCGTTGCGGCGTCGTGCACAGCGCGGCGTACTCGCACATCTTCGCGGCCATCCCGTTGCGGAACCACGTGCGGTCGCCGGTCGCGAGGCTGTAGAGGCCGATGGTTTCCGGGTGGAAATGCCAATACCCGTCCTCGCTCAACACGGCCGGTGTCCGCGCGAGCGTGGCCATGCCGACCGCGATGTCGCGCAAGCCCTGGTCGATCTCATCCATGGGCAGGCTGGGGTAGTATTTCTTGAAATACCGCTCGCCATAGACGACCGAGAGGCACACGAGGTGGCCGGTGGTGCGCACGTCGCCCGCGCGCCAGTCGCGGACGCGGCCGTGCCGCGCCATGCGCTTCACGTAGTCGTAGAGCAGGTTCAGCATGTCGAGCTTGAGCTGCTCGTCCACGAACGGGCTCTCCTCGACGAGGTCCCAGGCGAGGATGAGCCGCGGGATCGCGTACTTGGGCGTGGTGATCTGGCGCTCTGGCGCCCAACGCTCGTACTCCTTGATCCAGCGCCGGGCCATTTCCGCGAAGAGCTGCGCATACTCCTCCTTGCCGGTGAGGTAATACAACTCGCCGATCTTGCGCAGATCGTGCGTCGCGCCGTACCACAGCGACTTGGCCTTCACAAACTTCTTGCGCCACGCGTCCTGCTGCTTCCTCAGCGCCGCGGGCGTGAGCAGCGCCATGTCCTTCAGTTGGA
>JAJRTI010000309.1 GCA_024278415.1 Planctomycetota bacterium
AGGGTAGCGGCCTGCGGCCGCAACCCTGGGCTAGAAGCCGGAAGCCCGTTGGGCTTCCAAACAGCGTTGCGTCAAGCGGAAACGCTGTCCATTGAACTCGCGCACGTTCATGGGGCCAACGGCTGTTGCACTCGGCTGAAGTGTTACTTCGCTGCAATAACCCACTTACAGGGACATGCCAAGAAGTGGCAACGAATTAATAGAACGCAACGAAGGGCACGATCCGTCCTGATGGCGGACCCCGTACGGCTGGAAAGTCTCGCCACACGCCGCGGGTCGGTGGCGCTCCTGCCTCGTCGGGCGCTGCCCAGGCGCTATCGAGTTGCACGCACGCCGGCTTGGGCCTCGGCGTTGCCGGGGAGGAGGCGCAACGCCTTTCGGTAGCACTTGCGTGCGCGGCCGCGCTCGCCTTTCTGGAGCCAACAGTCGGCGAGGCGCAGGTAGGCCCGGCCGTGCTGGGTGCGGAACGCGGGCATGCGCACGAGCCGCTGAAACGTGCGGATCGCGTCGTCGAGCCGGCCCAAATGGCGGTAGCAGTTGCCGAGATCGTGCAACGCGGGAGGCGCCCACGGCTGAAGCTCCACGACGCGCTCCAGATGCTCAGTCGCTTCCTCGACCCTGCCCTCGCGCAGCAGCAGCCTGGCCAGGTTCCCGTGCGCGACCGCACACCCGGGATCGCGGGCCAGCTTGGCGCGAAGCTGGCGTTCCATTGCCGGCAGATTCGCCGCGTCCTGCAAGTGTGCGAGAAACTTGGCAGGGTGGGTGAGGCCGCATTCGTACTGCTCGATCAGAGCCTTTGTCTCGGGCGTCTCGCGGAGGTAGATGACGCACAGGTCGTCCCAGTACACGAGCCGCCAGCGGGGATCATCAAACTGCCCGGCGAGCCGCGGGCTGGGCGCCACGAGCGCGAAGTTGATGCCGTACGCGTCCACGAGCTTCCGCCAGCCCTCGCGGCCTTCGTTCATCACGAGCCAGTCGTCGAAGACCTTCTCGTCGTACGCCTCGAAACGGCCATCCGCGTACACCTTGCGCCCAGGATAGAAGCGCCAAATGAGGTATGGCCCCCACGACCAGTAGTTGAGCATGCGGCCGGGAAGGTTGTGGGCCGCGACAAAATCAGCGGCCTTGATAGGGAACAGGCCCGGTGTCACGCCGAGCCGCACGCCCGGGCGCTCGAAGCCGAAACGCAATCCGAAGCCGGCCGCCACCAGCCCAACCGCGAGCGCGATGTGCACAGCCGAAGCCGCCCTACCTCGGCTTGGCCACCGCGCCATCGCCAGCAGCATGCCCAGGTGCTTCGCCAGCACCGGGAAGACCGCGACGCCGAAGAGGTCCACGTGGCGCCGGCTTGCGAGGGGCATGACCGTAAAGAGGAGCACGGTGAGCGCGTCGATGAGCGTGACGCGGCGCCAGGTGGCGGCCATGGACACCACGAGCAACGCGACCGCGATCCAGAAGAACGCGAACCCGTGCAGGAAGCCCGGCGTGCCGGGCGTGAAGAACCGCCACGGCGGCGCCATGCCCTGCCACTCTTGGGTCATGGTGAGATGCGCGCTCGTAGTCAGCGTGAACGGGTGCACGAGCGCGTGGTAGCCGTATGGGTTCACGAGCGTCGCCGCGACACAGCAGGCGCCACAAACGATAAGCGCGCGCACGCGCTTGAGCTTGTCTTCCGGCGGTGTCTTCGCACGAAGCTCGTGGAGGAGGAAGATGGGAAAGAGTGCGAACGCGATGAAGAAGCCCGCGTGCAGGTTGGCCCAAAAGAGGCAGATGATCGGCAGCAGCCAGAGCCGCCCGTGCCGGCGAGTTGCGAAGCCCCGCAGCACCCATGCAGTTGCGGCGAGCAAAAGCACGCTGAAGATCATGGGCCGGCACATAAGGCGCACGCGCATGCAGTAGAGCAACACGAACGCGGCGATCGCGCAGGCCGTGGGGCTCGCGCCCTCCCGCCGCGCGGTGTGCAGCATGAGCGCGAACGCGGCGGCCACCATCAACGCCTTCAGCACGATAAGCGCGTCGATGCCGCCGAGTGCGTGGACGCCGTAGAAGATGACCCCGGCGAGCCACGCGGGGTTGATCCAGTGGTCCCGGCCCGTAAACGAGAACAGCTCCGCCCACGGCACGCGGCCCTCCCGCACCACCACCTCCCCAAACTTCATGTGGTGCCACACGTCGTAGTTGCGCAGCGGGAAGAGGCTCAGCGCGAGCGCGGCAATGAGGATGGCGAGGAGCAGCACCCGGCCCGGCAGGGTCCACTTCGGCTCGCGGCTGGCATCAGGGGGGTCGGCCATGGGGCATCGTCACTACGCGTTACTGACCGCTACCAGCTTCTCGAGCGCAGCCTTCGCGGCGCCGGAGTCGATGCTCTGCTGTGCGAGGGGCACGCCCTCCGCGATCGTGTCGGCAAGTCCAGCCGCGGCGAGAGCAGCCGCTGCGTTGAGCACGACCACGTCTCGGCACGGCCCAAGCTGGCCATCGAGGATGCCGTTGATCACGGCCGCGCTCTGCGCCGCGTCCTCGACCTTCAGATCGCCCAGACTCGCTCCCCTCAGGCCGACGTGTTCGGGCGTGAGTTGCGACACCGCGACCTGCCCGTCCCTCAGCTCCGCCACGTGCGTCTCATCTGCAATGGACAACTCGTCGAGGCCGTCCGCGCTGTGCACGACGAACGCGCGCGCACTGCCCAATTCCTTGAGCACGTGGGCGATCGGCTCGACGAGCGCGTCGTCGTACACGCCCATGAGTTGGCGCTTGGCTCCGGCCGGGTTCGTGAGCGGGCCGAGCACGTTGAACACGGTGCGCATCTTCAGCTCTCGCCGCGGGCCGATCGCGTACTTCATCGCCCCGTGGAGGAGGGGGGCGAAGAGGAAGCCGATCTTGGCCTCGCGTAGGCAGGCCTCGACCGCGGCCACGTCGGCCTCGATGTTCACGCCCAGCTCCTTGAGCACGTCCGCGCTGCCGCTGCCGCTCGTGACGGATCGGTTGCCGTGTTTGGCGACCGTGGCTCCCGCGCCGGCCGCGACGATCGCGGTCGCGGTGGAGATGTTGAACGTGTGGCTCGCGTCGCCGCCGGTGCCGCAGGTATCCAGCACCGGCCCGCCGCCGGCGTCGATGTGCGTCGCCTTCTCGCGCATGACCTTGGCGCAGCCGACGATCTCGTCGATCGTCTCGCCCTTGATGCGCAGCGCGATGAGGAAAGCGCCGATCTGCGCGTCCGTGGCTTCGCCCTGCATAATCGCGTTCATGGCCGCTTCAGATTGGGCAACCGTGAGGTCGTGGCCTAACACGAGCCGGCCGATAATGTCGGGGAGCATGGGCGCCTCGGGGAATGAGGAGTGCGGCGGAGGGCGCGGGGAAAACGTAAAGACGTAAAAACGTAAGCGGAGGCGGGTGGAGGCGCTCTTGCGCTCCGCGGATAGCGTTCTGCTGCTTACGTTTTACTCCTTACGTTTTACGCTCTACCCCTCCTCCACGCGTGCGCCCTGCGCCGGATCACACACGTAGAGCTTGGCCTCGATGCCGATCGCGTCTTGGTACGCCTGGGGCACGCTCTCACAGAACGCGTCGACCGCTTCGGGCTTGACGAGGTTCACGGTGCAGCCGCCGAACCCTGCACCGGTCATGCGGGCGCCATACACGCCGTCGACCGCGCGAGCCGCGTCGACCATCACGTCCAGCTCCTGGCACGAGACCTCGTAGTCGTCGCGCAGGCTGTCGTGGGACGCGTTCATGAGCCGGCCGAACGCGTCGAGGTCGCCGGCGCGGAGCACGTCGATGGCGGACGTGGTGCGCGCGTCTTCGGAGACCACGTGCTTGGCGCGTTTGTACACGACCGGGTCGAGCTTGCCCTGGTGCGCTTCGAGCACGTCGAGACTCACGTCGCGCAGCATTTCGATGCCGCCGACCGCGTCGTTGAGGATGCGCGCGGCCTGCTCGCACTGGGCGCGGCGTTCGTTGTATGCGGACGTGGCCAACTCGCGCTTGACCCCGGTGTTGCACACGACAATCTTCGCGGAGCCGTCGCCAAGCCGCACGAGTTGGTGGTCGAGCGAGCGGCAGTCGATGAGCACCGCGTGGCCGGCCTGGCCGTGGATGGAGATGAACTGGTCCATGATGCCGCAGTTCACCCCCACGAACGTGTTCTCCGCGCGCTGGCAGAGCAACGCCAAGTCTTTGCGGTCCATGGACTCGCCGGACAGGTCGAGGAACGTGAGCGCGGCGGCGACCTCGAACGCGGCGGACGAGCTGAGGCCGGAGCCGATGGGCACGTCGCCCTGCACCACGCCGTCGAAGCCGGGCGTGGTGAAGCCCGCCTCCTGGAGGCACTTGGCCACGCCCCTGACGTAGTTGGTCCAACGCTTGTCCTCGTCGAACCCGATCGCGTCGAGCGGGAACTCGGCCTCCTGCTCGAAGTCCATCGAGTAGAGGCGCACGCGGCCGGAGCCGTTGGGCTTGAACGCGATGGACACGTCGCGGTCGATGGCGATGGGGAGCACGAAGCCGCCGTTGTAGTCCGTGTGCTCTCCGATCAGGTTCACCCGGCCCGGCCCGCGAGCGACCTTGGCCTGGCCGGCCGCGTCGGACCAGGACTGAAGCTTCTGACAGAGGGGTGCGATGCGATCGGACATGGAGAGCCTCCGCTAGCCCGCATTTCTCACCAGCGCGAGGAGTGGATAGGCAGAAGTCCTGGCGGCCGTGAGACTTTGGGCGGCTTGATAGCTTTCGTCGGGTTGACAGGCTGCGCGCGGCGGCTCGGAAGCGCCGGCCCTTCGGGCGAGCCCAGTCGGGCACACCTGCTGCGTCAGCCGGGCGCTCGACGTGCCCGAAGCACGCCTTCGGCCCGTCTTCCTTGCATCTGCACCCGCCTGGACTCGTGAGAAATGCGGGCGAGGCAGTGGTGCAGGCGGGATTCCTATGGCCGGTCAGAAGCGAATCGACCAGGGCGGATCGTCTTCGTCGTCACTGTCCTGGCCGAATGGCAGGTCATCTTGCCAGTCGTCCTCGAAGCCCTCGAAATCTTCGTCGTCCTCTTCCCATCCGAGCATGTCCTCGCCGGCGCTCGACATCAACTGGAGTTCCTCGATTGCTTGGCTGGCCATATCGCTCACATCTTCGTTGTCCGCCCCGGCGAGCATCTCCAGAGTTTCGAGTGCGCCCGGCCCTCCGGCGCGTCCGAGGGCCCAGATGGCTTCGAGTTGCACGTCGCTGTCCTTGGACAACGCGAGGTTGCGCAGTTGGGGCGTGGCCTCTTCGCAATAGCCCTCGCTGGCGGCCTTGACCGCGGCCAGCCGCACACTGCGGTCCTCTGAGTTGAGAGCGTTGACGATTTGATCGGCCCACTTCGCCATGCCGCTACGGCCCATGCCGAACACCGCGCTGGCTTTCCACGCCGGGTCAGGCTGCTCGTACGCCCATTCGAGCGCGTCGGCCACTTCGCCTTCTCCATCGAATCCGAGCGACTCGAGCGCGTAGCGGCGCACGTCCAGCTCCTCGGACTCCTCTCGGAATCGGCCGAGCAGGAACGCGCGCAACTTGCCGTAGGCCTCCGAGTCGATTTCCTCAAGCATAGCCCCCTCGTACACGTAGATCCCCAACGTTGAACAGGCTTCAGCTCGCACGCCGGGATCGGGGTCGTTGGCCGCGATCTCCATGATGCGCTCCATGTCTCCGTCCTCGCCCATGTCCCAGAACGCGGACAGGCACATGCGGCGCACTTCCGGCGATGCGTCGTCGAGTAGTTCACGATAGAGCGAGTCGCAGTCCCGTTCCCAACTTGGGATCTCAGCCAGCTTTCGCAGCAGCGCGACCTTCTCTTCGGGCGATGCGTTCGAGATGTCCTTGATGTCCATCGTCGTGGACTCCGCCAAACCAATGCCGCCATGGAGTTCCACGCGCAACAGGGCGCGGCGAGCCTCCATAGCCAGATCATTCGATTCTACCACGACACTCGTGGGCAGGCAAGCAAGCGAGGTTGGCGCGAGCCCGTCACTCCGCCAGCACGTAGCGCTCGATCGCCTCCGCCACGCCGTCCGCGTCGTTCGACGCCACTACCGCGTCTGCCGCGGCTCTGACGCTTTCGTCGGCATTGCCCATCGCGAGGCCTAGGCCTGCAAACAGGAGCATGCCCGCGTCATTCCGCGCGTCGCCAATCGCGGCCAAGTCGGTCGGGGCCCACCCGCGTTGGGACAAGAGGTCTCTGAGCGCGTTCTCCTTGCACACGCCCTGCGCCGCGATCTGGAGCAGGTAGTCGTCGCACTTGGCCACGGATAGCTGTGGCATGCGCGCCGCGAGCGCGGCCTCGACGCGCGCCAGCGTCTCCGCGTCCTTCGACACGAGCATCTTCGTGACCGGCGAAGCGACGCACTCGTCGAGCGGGCACACCACGTCGGGCGCCCACCCGGCCGCGGCCGTGTCGGTGATGATGGCCGCGCCGCGCTCGTCCGCATACCACCGGTCCGCCTTCTCGAAAGTGATGATCATCTCCGGATCCACGGCCAGCACGAGTTCCAGCAGATCCTGCGCATCCGCGGAGGTGATGCAGTTGTGGTACAGCACCTCCCCGGTCTGAGGCCGCACGACCATCGCGCCGTTGTACGCGATGAGTTCCGTGTCGAGCCCGAGTGCGTTGTAGAAGGGCTTCGCGCTGCGCGGAGGCCGCGCGGTGCAGATGGCCACCTCCACGCCCGCGTCGCAGGCCCGGCGCACAGCCGCCTCCGTGCGCGGGCTGATGCGCTTGTCGGACGTGAGAAGCGTGCCGTCGAGATCGATGCTGAGCAGGCGATAGTGAGGCATGGGGGGAAATGGTTGATGGTTGATGGTTGATGCGCCGGGCATTATGGCCTGTGAGCCGTCCGGCTGCAAATGTCCGTTGACGCGCGGATGCTCCGAGTCGTGTCATGCTGAGCGAAGCATCTCTGCGTGATCCGCCGCGAGATTCCTCGCTTCGCTCGGAATGACAGCCTCCGATATCTCCCCTGCTGCGGCCCACGACGGCCAGCGCTTGACTTGCCGCGCGGGGCGGAGTATCGTGTGCCGCCTTGAGCCGCGCCCGCGGAGATGGAGCGCGGCCAGATGCTGCACTTCTGGGAACCAAGGAGCCCCTCATGCTACGCATCGGCATCGTCGATTTCGACACGTCCCACGTCGTCCAGTTCACCAAGCGCCTCAACAAGATCGACGTCCCGGACGAACAGGTCGTTGAGGGCGGCAAGATCGTGTGCGGCTTCCGCGGCGCGTCCGAGATCACCGAAGCGTCCCGCATGGACGAGTACACCGAGCAGGTGACCGGCATGGGCGTGCCGCTCGTGGACAAGATGGAGGACATGATCGGCCAGATCGACGCGGTGTGCATCGAGTCGCAGGCCGGCAGCGTGCACCTCGACCGCGTGCGGCCGTTCCTGGAGGCGGGTATCCCGGCGTTCATCGACAAGCCGTTCGCGGACACGGTCGAAAACGCGAAGGCGATGGCCGAACTGGCCGAGAAGAACGGTGTGCCGCTGCTGTCGTCGAGTTCGCTGCGCTTCGCGGACGAAGTGCTGGAGTTGAAGGCGAACCAGGAAGAGGTCGGCGCGATCGTGGGCGCGAACGCGTCCAGCCCGGCCGGCCTGCACGAGGGCAACCCCGGCCTGCTGCACTACGGCATCCACGGCGTGGAGACGCTCTACGCGCTCATGGGGCCCGGGTGCCAGTACGTGCAGACCATGTTCACGGAAGGCGCGGAGGTGAGCATGGGCATGTGGGACGGCGGCCGCATCGGCGTGGTGCGCGGCACGCGCGCGGGCTCGCACAGCTACAGCTTCGCCGCGTGGGGCGAGAAGAAGGCGGTGCAGTCGCCCATCAGCACCGCGAACATCTACCGCAACCTGCTGCGCGAGATCATCAAGACCTTCCAGACCGGGACGCCCAGCGTGCCCATGAGCGAGACCATCGAGATCATCGCGTTCATCAACGCCGCGCTCGAGTCGGCCCACAGCGGGGGCGCGAAGGTTGAGTTGAAGAACTGACGCGACGGCAAGTCGGCTCACGCAAAGACGCCAAGGCGCGAAGAGGGCCAGGAATTCGGCCGAGCGGTTGTCGTGCGACGGCATCCGGTTCACCTGGCTGCGAGCGGTAGCGCGCCTGGGGCCCATCGTGTATCATACGCTTGGATTGCATGTGCACGGGAGTCCCGTTCTATGGCCGAAACGATCCTGCTTGTCGACGACCAGCGTATGGTGCGCGATCACCTGGCCAGCGTGCTCACCGCGCGCGGCTACGAGGTGGCCACCGCGGCTACGGGCGACGCGGCGTTGCGCATGTTCGCCAAAAGGGGCGACGCACTGTCGTTGGTGATCCTCGACCTGGACCTGGGAGCGGAGCCGGATGGGCTGGGCGTGTTGCAGCAGATGAAGGCCGACCAGCCGGACGTGCCGGTCATCATGCTTTCGGGCAAGGGCACGATCCAAACCGCGGTCCAGGCCCTCAAGCTCGGCGCGGCCGACTTCCTGGAGAAGGGGCTGTGCTTGGAGGAGCAACTCGACGCGAGCGTGGAGAAGCTCAAGCGGCTCATCGCCGCGATCGAGGGAAACAAGCGCCTGCGCAACGAGAACGAACAGCTCCAGCGCCGCGCAGAACTGCTCGACGACATGCTGCGCCGCAAGTACCAGATCGTGGGCGAGTCGCAGGCGCTTCGGGACACGCTCGCGCTGGTGGACAAGATTGCGTCGATCCCGCGGCCGGTGCTCATCGTGGGCGAGCGGGGCTGCGGCAAGGAGCTGATCGCGGCGGCGATCCACTACCGCGGCGCTCGCGCGGGCAAGCCGTTCGTGACCGTGAACTGCGCGGCCTTCCACGGCGACTTGCTCGAAAGCGAGATGTTTGGCCACGAGAAGGGAGCGTTCACCGGCGCACACCGTCAGAAGATCGGCCGGTTCGAGATGGCGCACGAGGGCACGCTGTTCCTGGACGAGATCGGCAACATGTCCATGGACTTCCAGGAGAAGATATTGCGCGTGATCGAATACCAAGAGTTCGAGCGCGTGCAGGGCACGGAGACCCTCCGCGTAGACGTGCGCGTGATCGCCGCGACCAACGCGGACCTCGAGGAGCAGATCGAGGCCGGCTCGTTCCGCGCGGACCTCTACGACCGGCTCGCGTTCCAAGTGATACGCGTGCCGGCGTTGCGGGAACGGCGCGGCGACGTGCCGCTGCTTGTCGAGCACTTCGCGGCGCGGCTGGCTGAGGACGCGCCGAGCATTGAGGCCAAGCCGTTCTCCGACGACGCCATGCAGGTGCTCTGCCGCCACTCGTGGCCGGGCAACGTGCGGCAGCTCCGGAACGTGGTCGAGCGCGTGCTCTGCAACGCGGACGGAGACACGGTGCTGCCGGTGCACCTGCCAGACGAAGCCTTCGACGAGGGCGACCCGGGCGACGCGTTCGCGGACAAGGTCGCCGCATTCGAAAAGCGCCTCATCGCCGACGCGCTCCAGAAGGCCAATGGCAGCCAGAAGGCAGCCGCGGAGCGCTTGGGCATGACGTACGACCAGTTCCGGCACTACTACAAGAAGTACGATTTCAGCAAGCGGGGAGCGTGACAGGCCCCCCGCGGCCTACGCCAACCGCCAAGCGGCAGGTGCGGCGCGACCTGCACACGCTGCGGGATATCGAGCGCCCAATCAACGAGGGCCGCGCCACAATCGAGAAGCGCAAGGGGATCTTCGACAGGGTGAAGGGCGCACTCGAATCTGGGAAAGAGTAGATCCGTCCGATCTGTCGGATCTGTCGGATTGAGTGGCGGAGCCCCCACTCTCTGCGCTCCTCCGTGTCCCCTATCTCGCGCCGCGGGGTGCCTACAGATGGTCCTTGTTCATACGGTACCAGAGCTTCCACTGCTCGTAGTTGTCGCCGAACCCCAGCTTGTCTTTGTTCTTGTCATACCAGCCCTGCCACCACTTGGCGTAGTATTCCTCCCATTGAGGCAGGTTCATGTCGGCCTTCTGATGCGTGATCTTCGCCAGCACTTGTGCGGCTTTGGGGCCCAACTCGGGGCTGTGGAGTGCGGTGATGAGCCGCGGGATCGCCACGTGTGACAGCGCTTTGCTCTCCAGCTTCTCCTCTGCGGCAGTGGCGAGCGCGGGGTTGCCGAGCTGCATGACCAACTGCGCGGCTCGCTTGTCCCGACGCTCCGCCTCCCAGATGGCGTCGAGAGGGTCGCCGAAGGTGTCGAAGTACATGGCTGTCGACAGCACGAGCGCGCGGCGCACCCGGTCTTTCAGCGTGGGGTCGGGATGGCCCATCGCCTTGAGCATGGCGGGGATACCGAAGTGGCCGATCTCCACGAGCGTCCACTGCGCCTCATCCGCTAGCTTGGTGTCCGGCCCCCCCGCGAGTTGCTTCACCTGCTGCTCCGCCATGGCCTCCAGGTCGAGTTCGTTGCAGATTTTGGCGAGAATCTGCGCGGCCTTGGCGCCAATCTGCGGATCCTTCAGTTCGTTGATGAGCTGCCGGACCGCGAACTGATGCCCTTCCTCGAAGAGCCACTTCTCGGCCCGATCGACCTTCATGGGGTCGGTGCTGCGCAAGTCGTCGATCTTGGCCGCGATCTGCCGTTCGAGTTCCGGCGGGAACACGCCCAGGTCGAACAGTTCGTCCACCGCGGCGAGCGCGAGGACACAGACGTAGATCGCGAGCGCGATCGTGAGCAGCTTGCTGCCCATGCCGCCTTGGGGTTCAGGCTCGGCCACGTCGCACCTACCTTTCTCGGTACCAGATCGAAGCGTTTTGGCGGGAGGAGCGGATACGTGGCGTATTGTAGCCAAAGCCATGCACGATGGCAAGGCTGAGATTGGCGCCGGGAACGCCATGCGGAAGCCGTCCCGCAGTTGCGGGAATCGCATCGTCCCCAGACATAGACATGGAAACCTCCCGAAGGTTGGCAACCTTCGGGAGGCGGCGTCCTCGACCTCGCTTAGTCCTGAGGCCACGTCGCCGGACGCATCCTTGCCTCGTGTTTGGGATGACCTTGTTTCGCCGCGGGGACGCAAGTATACTCCCGGCTTCCACGGCCGCCGTCCGTGGCCCCTCGCGGCCCCCCACACTTGGAGACCCAAATGACCACGCTCGAGTTCAAACCCGACTTCGCAGACGCCCAACGGCGTTGGGACGCAATGTGGAAACACGAGATCATCGATCGGCCCGTGATCCACATCACCGCACCGAAGAACCCTGACAAGAAGTCCCCCAATGTGCCCTACCTCGCGGGCTGCCACGAGGATCTGGACACGGTCGTGGCGAACGTGGTCGAACGCGCGGCGAATACCTACTACGGCGGCGACGCGATGCCGACGTACTCGCCCAGCTTCGGGCCGGACATGTTCGCCGCGTGGATCGGCGCGGAACTGAAGTTCTCGCCCGATAGCACGAACACAAACTGGGCCGTGCCGTTTGTGGAGGACTGGGCCGATGCGCTGCCGTTGCGCTTGCACGAGGACAGCCACTGGTGGCAGCGCATGCTCGAGTTCTGCCGCAAGCTCGCGGACGCGACGGCCGGCAAGATGCTCATCGCGCACCTCGACCTGCACAGCAACATGGACGCGATCTCCGCGATCCGCGGGCCGGGGCGCCTCTGCATGGACCTCATCGACAAGCCCGATGCGGTCGATGAGGCAAACCGGCAAATGCGCGCGCTCTACCCGCCCATCTACGATGCGCTCTACGAGGCCGCGCAAATGTATCGCTACGGCACCACCGGCTGGGTGCCGGCGTACCACAACGGCAAGACAAACACGGTGCAATGCGACTTCGCGTGCATGGTGGGGCCGGACATGTTCCGGCGCTACATCCTACCCGCGCTCGAAGAGGAGACGACGTTCCTCGACCATTCGGTCTACCACTACGACGGCCCGGACGCGCTCGTACACTTCAACGACCTCATGGCGCTCAAGAGCCTTGACGGCATCCAATGGACCCCCGGCTCAGGGCAGAAGCCGTTCATCGAGTGGATGGACCTGCTGAAGCGAATCCAAGCCGCGGGCAAAGTGCTCTACGTGTCCTGCTCGCTCGACCAACTGCCCATCTACCACCGAGAACTCAAGCCCGAGGGCGTCTTCTACGTCACGTCCGCACCTACCGTAGAGAAGGCGGAGGAGACGGTGAAGTGGCTGGTGGACAATACATGACGGATTGTGGATCTGCGATTTGGGCTTGCCAATCTGAACGCGGGAGGTGTGCATGTGGCGAAGCTTGTTTGGCCTGTGGCTGGCCCTCTGCATGGTCTGCGCGAGCACATGGGCCGAGCCGCACGTCATCGAGGTGAGCGGGCGCTTGCTCTCTCCCGAGGACGGCCTGCTGCTGGGCAACGGCGACCTGTCGGTCAGCGTGTATCAGACCGCGGCCCGCATCGTGTGGCGGTTCGGCAAGAACGACGTGTGGGACCGCCGGCACGACCTGAGCGACGACCCCAAGCCGGCGCACATCCGCGAGATTGCGCGCGGCATCCTGCACGAAGGCTGGAAGTGTTATCCGTACGGCTTCCCCACGGAAAAGATTCCCGGCTCGAAGCGCATGCGCGAGCTTTGCCACGGCGGGCCGCCAAGCAACCACTCGCGGCCTTACCCCTGCCCAAAGCCAGTGGGCGAACTCGCTATGCAACTGCCCGCGGACCAACGCGGCCTACGCATCGAGCAACGTCTGAGCATCGAGGACGCGACGCTGCGCATCGTCTGTTCGTGGCGCTCGGGCGTGCGGCTCACCGTCGAGTGCTTCATCCCGCCGAAGCCGAACGTGCTCGTGGTGCGCTGGCGCATCGAGAACTGGAACGACTCGACGCTCACGGGCCGCAACACGCCGCCGATCTGGTTCAGCCTCTATCGCTGGCCTGACCCGCCGATTCGGGAGTTCGCGGAGCGCTTCGCCGCGCAGTATCGCCACAACGGCTTCCGCGCGATGGCCAGCCCCAAGGCGACGCCGCTGCCTCCGCCCACGGTGCAACGCGATGAAGGGTACGCGTTCATCGAGCAGACTTTTCCGCCGGACCCGCTGTTCAAGAGCGGCTTTCGCTACGCCATCTTTCCGTTCGCGCCGGGTGCGGACCTGCGCGTGATAGACATGCGCGCGACGCGGGAGGCGCGGGTGCACATGATCCCGCGGCTGCGCGACCGCAGCGGCCGGCTCGTGGTCGCGGTCACGAGCAGCAGCGACGCCGGCGGGCCGGTGGCCGAAATGCGCCGCGTGCGCAAGATGGTGCGCAACCGCATCGACCAGGCCATCGCGGAACTCGCGCAGCGCAACCGCGCCGCGGCCGCGGCTTTCTGGTCCAAGTCCAGCGTCCGCGTCGCGGACCGGCTCATCGAAAACTTGTGGTACGAGACGCTGCACATCCGGCGCTGCGTGTATCGCCCCGACACGCCGCCGCCCGGGCTGTTCCTGCCCAGCACCGTGCGCGACTACTCGCACTGGCACGGCGACTACCACATGAACTACAACTACCAGGAGCCGTTCTGGGGCAATTACACCGCGAACCACCTCGCGCTCGGCGACGCCTACTTCTCGGGCATGAAGTTCATGCTGCCCATCGGCCGCAAGATCGCCCGCGACTACTACGGCTGCCGCGGGGTTTACATCCAGCTCATCGGGTTCCCCATCGAGGCGCAGGACGACCCGCTGGGCACGTTCATCGGCCGCATGGCCTACATGACCGGCTGGGCGCAGGCGCACTACTGGCGGCGCTACCTCTACACGCTCGACAAGGAGTGGCTACGCACGCAGGGCTACCCCGTGATTCGGGACGCCGCGCTGTTCTATCTCGACTTCCTCAAAAAGGGCGACGACGGCCTCTACCACGCGTTCCCGTCGCCGCTGGGCGAGGACTGGCACACGAGCGACCCCAAGCGCTACACCGACCGTGCGGAGGTCATGCGCCACGTGCGCTACAGCTTCCACTGCGCGATCCGCGCAAGCGAAGTGCTCGGCGTGGACACCGCGCTGCGCGCGCAGTGGCGCGAGCGGCTCGATCATCTCGCGGGCGAAGAGGGCAAGCCGCCGCGCAAGCTGAAAGGCATCGAGAAGCTGTGCCGCGACCTCTGCGCGCCGGAGTTTGGATTCGGCCGGCCATACCGGCCCCAACCCGAGAAGCACAGCGGCAAGCCCCTTCCGCCCAAGCCGACCGTGTGGTACTTCGGCCAGTACCCCTGGTTCGCCATGATGTGGCTCAGGGCAGGCGGGTTCATCGCGGATCGCGATTTCCCGCTCTTTCGGCAGATCGTCGAGACGTGGCGCCACCCGAATGGGCTCTGCTGGGGCATGGCCGTGGCCAACTACGGCCACGCCGGCGCGTGGACAGAATCGCTGGGGGTCATCGCACCGCTCCAGGAGATGATGCTCCAGAGCTGGGACGGCGCGCTGCGCATCTTCCCCGCGTGGCCGAGGAAGCTCGACGCGAGTTTCACCACCTTCCGTGCGGAGGGAGCGTTCCTCGTCAGCGCGTCGTGGTCGAATGGCCGCGTCGGCAAGGCCGAGATTCTCAGCGAGAAAGGCGGCCCCTGCCGCGTCTACTCGCCCTGGCCCGGCGGCCTCCGCGTGCTCGATGCGCGAGGCCGCGAGGTCGAAGTGCGCCGCGACCCGTACGGCCGCCCGGAGTTCCAAACCGTGGCGGGCGAGAAGTACATCCTGACGGAGACGAAGCCGTAGCCTGTCGGCTCAAGCGAGTGCGCCTGGGTCCGAGGCAAGCGTGGAAACTTCCTGCTCCCACGTCTCGCAACTGCCGCTGGGGAAGCGGCCCATGGGCCGATCGCCGAGTTCAACCCGCACAGCGCTCGCGCACGCGGGCGAACGCGTCCATCGCAAAATCGATGTCTTCGGGTGTGTGTGCGGCGGAAAGCTGGACTCGGATGCGCGCCTTGCCCTTGGGCACGACGGGGTAGCTGAACCCGATCACATACACGCCTTCGTCGAGCATCATGTTAGCCATTCTCGTCGCGAGCGCGGCGTCGCCGAGCATGATCGGGACAATCGGGTGGTCGCCCTCTGGGATGTCGAAGCCGCGCTCGCGCATGCCCGCGCGGAAACGCTTCGCGTTCCCCTCGAGCCGGTCGCGCAATTCGGTGGACTCGGAAAGAATGTCCAGCACCGCGAGCGACGTGGCCGCGATGGCGGGCGCAAGGCTGTTGGAGAACAGGTAGGGACGGGAGCGCTGGCGCAGGTACTCGACGATCTCTTTCCGGCCGCTGGTGAACCCGCCGGTCGCGCCGCCCAGGGCTTTGCCGAGCGTGCTGGTGATGACGTCGACTCGGCCCATGACGCCTCGGTATTCGTGCGTGCCCCGGCCTGTCTGGCCGAGAAAGCCGGTCGCGTGCGAATCGTCGAACATGACGAGCGCGTCGTATTTGTCGGCCAGATCGCAGATAGCGTCCAGCGGCGCGATAACGCCGTCCATGGAGAACACGCCGTCGGTCGCGATCATGCGGAAGCGCGCGGCCGCGGCCTCTTTGAGCTTGGCCTCCAGGTCGGCCATGTCGCCGTTGCTGTAGATGAACCGTTGCGCTTTGCACAGGCGCACGCCGTCGATGATGCTCGCGTGGTTCAGCGCGTCGCTAATGACCGCGTCTTCGGGCCCCAGCAGCGCCTCGAACAGTCCGCCGTTGGCATCGAAACACGAACTGTAGAGGATGGTGTCCTCTGTGCCTAGGAACTCGGTGAGCTTGGCTTCGAGTTGCTTGTGCAGCTCCTGGGTGCCGCAGATGAAGCGGACCGAACTGAGTCCGTAGCCCCACTGGTCGTAGCTGGCCTTGGCGGCCTCGACGACCCGCGGATCGTTGGACAGGCCGAGGTAGTTGTTGGCGCAGAAGTTGAGCACTTCCCGGCCTCCGGCCACCGCGATGCGCGCACCCTGGGGCGAGACGATGACGCGCTCGGCCTTGTACGTGCCCGCGTCGCGGATGTGCGCAACTTCGGCTTCCAAATGCTGCTTGAACGAATCGAACATGGCGACGCTCCTTTACTCGTCTGACCAGTCGAGGACGACTTTGCCGCACTCTCCGGACCGCATGACCTCGAAGCCCTTCTCGAACTCCGTGTAGTGAAACCGATGGGTAATGACGGGCGCGATGTCCAGGCCGCCTTGGATCATGACGGTCATCTTATACCACGTCTCATACATTTCACGGCCGTAAATGCCCTTGAGCGTGAGGCTGTTGAAGATGACCGTGTTCCAGTCGATCTCGGTTTTGGGCAGGATGCCGAGCATGGCGATCTTGCCGCCGTGGCAGACGTTGTCCAGCATGTCGCGGAACGCCTGCGGGTTGCCGGACATTTCCATGCCCACGTCGAACCCCTCGACCATGCCGAGTTCCTTCTGCACGTCGTGCAAGTCGCGCTCGCGAGGGTCGACCACCTCCGTGGCGCCCATGCGCTTCGCCAGCTCTCGGCGGTAGGGGTTGGGATCGGTGACCACCACGTAGCGCGCGCCGGCATACTTGGCGATGGCCGCGGCCATGATGCCAATGGGCCCCGCGCCAGTGACCAGCACGTCCTCGCCCAGCACGTCGAACGACAGCGCGGTGTGCGTCGCGTTGCCCAGTGGGTCGAAGCAGCTCGTCACCTCCAGCGGGATGTCGGGGCTCGCGGGCCAGACGTTGGTGACCGGGATGGACAAAAACTCGGCGAAGCAGCCCTCGCGGTTCACGCCGATACCGGTCGTCTTGGCGCACAGGTGCCGGCGGCCGGCCAGGCAGTTGCGGCACCGGCCGCACACCAGGTGCCCTTCGCCGCTCACCAGGTCGCCGGGGCTGTAGTCGTGCACGTTGTCGCCGAACGACTCGACCACGCCGACGAATTCGTGGCCGATGGTCATGGGCACGGGGATCGTCTTCTGCGCCCACTCGTCCCAATTGTAAATGTGCAGATCGGTGCCGCAGATGCTCGTCTTCTTGATGCGGATGAGCACGTCGTTCTTGCCGATCTCCGGCGGCGGAACGTCTTCCAGCCAAAGGCCGGGATCGGCGTTTCGTTTGACCAGAGCTTTCATGGCGACGCGTCCTTTCTCGATGAAAACCGCTCACGGGGCCAGTTGTGCTGATCCCAATTGCGTGGAAGCCGCAGGCGATCATCATACCCTAGCGCCGCCGCCGGCCGCAATCCGCCCGCTGGCGGACATGCTGCCAAACGAGCAGACTGGTTGAATGAACCGCGGCGCAAAAAAAGAGCGGCAGGTGCGTCACGTTTCATGGGGTTCGTGCGTCTAAACGGATAGAACGAGCCCATCGGCGGTGGGTTTCCGGTTTTCGACCGGAATGGCGCTGCTCGAACACCGAAAACCCACAGCCGACAACCCGCCACGATGGGCGAATCGCCCTCCAATCGCCATCGTCTGCCGCGTGCCAAGCAGTATTGCCCAACGCCCCCCCCAAGGAGCGAGAAATGCCCGATGTAGGAGAACGCCATGGATAACGAACACGAGATGAACGTGCTTGAAGTGGGCCAGGTTCTGGGTGATCGATGGATGATCCTCGAGCCGATTGCTGAAGGGGGCATGGCGGAGGTCTACCGCGCGCGTCAGCTCAACTTGAACCGAGACGTGGCAATAAAGGTGATGTCACAAAGGTGGATCGAGTCCTTCGAGGACGACCCGGAGGGCATCAAGACGGCCGTGCAAAGATTCCGGCGAGAAGTGCAGACCATGGCGCAGGTGACGCATTCGAACGTGATTCAGATCTATGACTACGGCCGGGCATCAGTACAAGAGAGGGGTCTCCAAGCGCCTCCCGACTATATCGTCATGGAGTATCTCCCTGACGGGACGCTTCGCGATACCATGGCTGAGGCCGGGGCCTATCCACAGGAAGACGCCGCGAAGGCATGGCTGCGTGATTACTTCCTTCCCGTGCTCAATGGCGTTCAGGCGCTTCACGAACTCGGCATCGTGCACCGGGACCTAAAGCCCGAAAACATCCTACTGGACCATGGAGTGCCAAAGATAGCGGATTTCGGCCTCGCACGTTTCAATAGAGCCATAGGGGTGACGGATTCTGGTGAGATACTGGGCTCACTGCTCTACGTCTCACCGGAGCAGTTTGTTGACCTTCAGAATGCGGACGAACGGTCAGACATCTACGCCCTGGGCAGGATTCTCTACGAGGCGATGTGTGGCACAATCACCCGAAAGGTGATGCCCATGTCGAGTGTCGGACTTCCCCAGTCGCATCGGCCGTTTTTCCAGAGGCTGGACCGAATTGTCCGAAAGGCTACGGCAGAGAAAAAGGAAGAAAGGCCCGCGTCTGTGCAGATTCTCCGACAGGAAATCGAACGACTCGCCAACGATGACGAGATAGCGGCGACATCTGCCGGCAATGCTCGGTCGGCGAAGGCGGGGCCATGGAAATCGGTGCTTCGGTTGGCGGCCGCCAGTGTGATTGCAGTTGCCGTGGCGGCCGGCGACTATCCTCGGCAGAGCGCAAATGTCCCTCGTGGAGCGTCTGCGTTAGACGCGCCTCTTCGGGACGCCCCACAGGGCGATGGATCGCTGGCAGCCGCCGATTCTCGCGGGGATCTCACCATGTCTCAGGGGGGCGAAACCCGCGTTTGCAGAGCGCCGAATGGGCCCGGTCGTGATGCTTCCTCATCCAGTCCGTTGAGGCCCGCACTGGCGGCCTGCCAGTCCCCGCCCGACTCATTCCAATCTGCATGCGACACACCCAGCGGGGCCGACGACGGGAGGTGAATGTTGTCCTGGCACGAGTGCCCGAACCATCGGAACGTTCGGGCAACATGGGCAGGGGAGTATCCGCGGCTCATTCACGCTCGAGGCGCAGCCACGCGGTGCCTCGCTCGTCAAGGTCGAGGATCAGCGCCCCGGGCGTTTGCCCCACGATTGCGGCATCCACCGCAGTGGCCTTCACACCTGTGGGAAGGTGGACGGCGACCCGGCCCCGCCTGCCGGTGTATATCGCGAGGGTTCTCCCGTTGCTCTGTACGATGGCTTCCTGTTCGGGCGTCCAAAGGTGGATCCCGGCCATCTTGAACAGCCGCCTGAACACTTCTGCGCGAACGCCCGGCCCAGGGCATCCGACGAAGAACTGAAGCCGCCCGTTCTGTTTGCGCGCGGCTACGGCAGGCAGACTATCGGAAGCGTAACGAGCGAGGATCCGCCATTCGCCGCTGGCGATCACCGGCCGGGGTGACAAGTCGAGGTCGAAGATTCCTTCGTTCCATCGGCGCCCCGCGAGTTCGTTTATCCCGACCGCCGCGGTTTTGCCTGGCACATTGCGCACCGCGAACCCCGTCACCCGCCGCACCCGCTCGAGGCTGAATGCGCCATTCTCGTCGAGATACCCGGGCATATACATCCAGATGACCGCGCTCCCGTCTTTTTCGATACGCTCGTGTAGCGATTCAATCTGTGCGTCGGATAGCTTGAACGCATTGGCGAAGACCACCATCTTGGCCCTCGGAGCAAGGCCGGCCAGGTAGTCGTCGAGCAGATAGTAGCCGATGGTTGTGCCAGATTTCAGAGCGGCGTCGCGCACCTGGTACAGGTTGTTTCGGTTGAAGGAGTAGTCCGCGGC
>JAJRTI010000310.1 GCA_024278415.1 Planctomycetota bacterium
CCGACGCCGACGATCGTGCCAAGCG
Source organism: Planctomycetota bacterium (assembly GCA_024278415.1). The sequence continues at coordinate 26 of JAJRTI010000310.1, forward strand.
TGCGCGCACGTGCGTCGTCCGCGAAAAGCACGGGCGCGCACGCCGGCCGCTCGGGATACCACTTCGGCGTCTTGAGCGGACGGAATCGGCAGCCGAACGTGAGGCCCTTGACCAGCCCGCGGGTAATCGGATGGGACGCGGCCGCCACGCGCACCTCGACCGGCATTCTGCGATCGAGCGAGCGGATCCGAATGCCGGTGACGCTCGAGACATTCTCCGCGCTCACGCCGTTCTCGCCCGCGATGCCCGTCGCGTACACGAACGCGACCGTGCGGCCGCCACGCTTGAGCGCGGCAATCGCTTGGCGCTGCGCGTTGTTCAGCCAGTAGGCGTTGAACAGGATGACGAGCTTGTACGGGCGACGCGCGACGGCCTCGATGTCGGAAAGAAAGTAGATGTCGAACGGCGCGCCCATGCGCGCGAGTTCCGGCAACTGGTAGTAGAGGAAGCCCGGCAGGTACGAATGCGGATGGATGCAGAGCATGCTGTGATGGTCGACGACGAACGCGACCTCGCTCACGGACCCGCGGTCCGTCTTCAACGAGCGCGCCATCAGGTCGTTGAGCTGGCCGGCCGCGGCCACGATTTCGGGCGCGCGGTCGAGCATGCGCGGGCCGCCCAGGCGGTCGAAGAACCACCACTGAAACATCCCCTTGGCAAGAACCGCGGCGACATCGCGCTTGAGGACCTCGATCGATTCATCGAGCGTTTTCGGGCTCAGCCACCCGAAGCCCTTGTGGATGTACGTCGGTGTGTCGGCCTCGTTCACCACGAGCTTCCCGTGCAACTGGAGCGTGTCGACCGGCAGATGCCACATGCTCGGACAACCGATGTTGCGGTCCCAGTAGACGACCGGCGACGCGAGATAATCCACGGCCGGCGACCGAATCACGGGCTCCGGCATGGAGTGGCCCGTCTGCTGCATCTTCTTGCCGAGGAAATCGCCGTACCCGCCGAGATAGCTGAAAAGCGCGCCGACCAGGAGCCTGCCGCGGCTCGCCTTCTTGACCGCCTCCCCGAATTCAACGATTCGCCGCGCGGTCGTGAGCCCGATGAATTCGTTGTAGTCGGTGAACATGCGATGGCCGCGCGGGTCAAAGAAATCGCCGAGTTCCGGCTTCGCGAGGCGCACCGCGCGTCCGGGCACGGGTATTTGGTCGAACGAGTTGATGCCCTTCGCGTCGCTGCGCCATGCGCGCTGGAGCGCCTCAATTGTGCGGTAACGCTCGCGAGCGAAACGCTGCCACGCCCGCTTCGCGCTTTCGCAGAAGTCGAGTCCGCAGTCGGCGGACTGGCCCGCCCATGCCCATTCGGCGCTCATGCCCGCGGCGAGCGTGAGCCCGATGACGTGGCTGCGATAGCGCGCCGCGTCGATGTGCGCGATGAGTCGCTGAAGCATCTTCACGCTGTCCCGCGCCCACCGTTCCGAAGCGAACGACGGATACCCCATCCTGCGCAAGCCACCGCATAGGCGCGCGACGATTCGGAACGGTGCGTCGGTGTCCGGGCGAATCCATAGCGACATGCGGTCGTACTGCGACAGATCGCGCGCGGTAACGGCCTCGACGCCCTTGCACACGAGCGCGTCATGCTTTCCGTCCTGCACGTGTTCCCATAGCAGTGCGCCTTTGCCGGCCTTCACGACGTCGTGCACAATGAGCGGCGGCTTGGGGTCGCGACGCTGATCGTGCAGGCCTTCGGCCGTCTCCATGTCGGCGACCACCGCGCGCTTTGTCGGGTCGGCGCTTGAGAAATACTCGACGTGGTCGATATAGAACCGCAGCTTCGCGCCCTTGGGTATGTGGGTGTCGCGACGCCAAATCACAAGGTCGACGAATCGCACGATGCCCTTGCGGTCCGCGCGCGAGATGTCGAACGTGAGCTGCGTCCACTTGCGCGGGGGCGCGTCGCGCTCGGTGATATCGCCGACGGTGAACCACTTGGCTCGTCCGAGCATGTGGGTCCACCGCTTGCCGTTTTCCGCGGTGGCGATGTCGGCCGCGTTTTCTTCGCCGTCGAGATACTTCGGCAACGCGACACGAAGCAAGAGCCGTGTGTTCGGGTCGCCGCGCAGCATCGCGTTGACCTTGCCGTCGACCTCGCGCCAGTTGTTCGGCTCCCAGACGTCGATCTCCCAAACGCGCATCCCCACCTTCCCGAACGCGCGTGCGCCATCCGGCGTGGCCTGGACATGCTGCATGATCAGGCCCGGGAACGGCTTCCCATCGATCACGAGCACGGGCCGGCCATCGGGCCCGATTTGCCTCGCCGCAGGAGCGGCGTGCGCCACCGATGCCGCAAGACCGACGGTGAGAAGGATGCGGCAAGCCGCAACAATGCGCGAACTCTTGCAGTGGTGTGTCACCATATCGCTATCTCCCTTACGCGGCTTCTGGCCGCAATCTGTCCGCGGTACAGCGCAACGGTGCGAACTTGACCCCAGCACCCCGCAGGGGGAAGAGGAGTCTGGTCTTCACTATCCACGTTAGCTCAGTCCATTTGTTCCGCTCTACGCTATTTCGAACGATAGGCTGTCGGTCCAGTCCACGGATCGCGCGGTGATGGATTCCGTTGGCTATGTCTGTGCGGGGGGGGGCTCGTCATGCTGTCCCACAACAGATCATCGACGGCCACGTCGGTCATGCACAAGGCGGGCTGCGCCGCAGCCCATGTGGAGTGCGTTCCCGCATGTGCGGGAGCGCCGCTTTAGCTTTTCGCCTGTTGCTGGCGAACGGATCGCGCGTGTGCGGATGCAAAGCAGCGCGACGCGCTGCCAGCCAAAGCGCCGTCGAGCCGGCGCACTCCACAACGGAGCGCATCGACAACATGTTGTCGTTCGAAAGCCGGTAAGGACCAAAGGCGGCGATGCGCGGCGAGAAAGGAGCGGCCGCGCCGCAGTTCCTACTCTTGGTCCTACTCTTGGTCCTACTCTTGGTCCTACTCTTGGTCCTACTCTTAGTCCTACTCTTAGTCCTACTCTTAGTCTTACTCAGTAACATTTCAGCCAAGTGCAACAGGGATAGCGCCTCCGCCGACCCCGCGTCGGTGGGGTCCAGCGAGGTGAGACCACTCTTGGCACTCGGCTGAAATGTTGCAGCCGGACAACGTTCAGTGGTTGCACGAACTGTGTCTCATCCTTCGCGGCCTGTGCGTCAATCAGCGAAACGCGGTTTGCAAGAGAATTAAACACTTGTTGCCCTCGTATTGGACGCGCCAAGTTGTAGCGCTACGGGGAATTCGACTCTCAATGGTAACCGTTTCTTGAGGCGGAATTCGAGTCGTGGACGGCGCAGAATCGTTGATGCCAATGCGCAGCTCCGCCGTCTCTTGCGTTGGGTTGACGACCGTCGTCAGCATCGTCTGCCGTCCCTGCGGCACGCGCGCCCAGAAAACGCCGCGTCCCGTTTTCGAGTCGGGTCTGAGGTCGCGCACGTAACCCAGACGGTCGTAGCTGAACGGCCCAAAGGGCCGGCGCCCCTGTGGCACGTAATCGCGCGTCTTGCCGCGTCGCTGCGCGTTGACCAGCAGGCCGTTGATTGGCCCTACGACAAGGCCGCGCTCCGTCCTGTAGTCGCCCCAACGGATAGGCGAATCGACGAGTGGATGGACATCATGCCCATCTCTCGAAGCCATGTATTCCGCCAGATTCGCAAGCAGCCTATCGGCGACGGGGTCAAGGCCGTGGCGGCTCACTAGGTCGAAACCCGACAGCAGAACTGAGCCGCGGCCGTCAAACACTTGGCACAGCGCTACTGCCGCAAGCCCCCGGCCGCACGTCGCCAGCACCGCTGTCCGCGCGAGCGCGTCGGGGGATGTCAGGCGAAACCCCAACACCACTGGATGAACCTCCGGATAACCCGGCTTCGTTTGGTCCCAGCCCGTGCAGTCCGACCACCAGGCCAAACGTTCGCTCCCAATCCCGTCAAACACCGGGTGCCACGGACGTTCGGGGCTGACGCGCATCACCTTGGCCGCGCGGCGCTCGAGACCCACAGGAAGCCAATCCGGACGAAACATCTTGCTGTTTTGTCGGAGGCACAGCAGACGTCCGCCGGCGCGCACGAATCGTTTGAGAGCCGCTGTGTCAAGCCGGCCAGACCACGCGTCCTCGCCGATGACAAGTGGAACGTTGGGCCGGATCGTTGCGACACCCTGCACTCGTTCTACGCGAAAACCCAACTCTTCGAGTGCGTCCGCGGTGCGACAGCGCGGGTCGTAAACCGCGAGCGCTATGCCTCGTCCCACGCGTGCCCAGTCCTTGGACGCGATGAAAAGCGGCTCCCTGTTGTGTGCGAGTTCTCGCCCCTCAGGTGTAACGATTCGTCCAAAGAGTTCGTAATCGCTCGCGGGCAGACGCTCGGGTATCTCGATGCTCACCGCCACACTTCGAGTCGCGTAGTAAGGGACGGAAAGCGCCGGCGCACGGCCGTTGACCAACGCTCGTCCGTCGAGCCGCCGGAGCGTGTACATCAGGTTCGCATTGGCTAGCGGCTTGCGCTCATCAGAGTCGTTGAGCACGTGCGCAATTGCGCGCAGTCGGCTGCCAGCGTAAACATTCGGTGTCCACATCTCCCAACTCAGCAGAACAGGCTGGAACGACACGGCGAGTTGTTTCAATGCAGGCTTGGGTTTTAACGCTTCGAAGCTGCGCGCGCCGTTCCAGTTGTAGAAGATGTTGGTGAGCGGCATGATGCCAGCCAGTTTCGGGTTGAGCGGTCGCATCCGCCTGAAGAGTTCGACAAATTGTTTGACAAGAAATGCCTGATAGTGTAACGCGGTTTGGCTCTGGTCGGCCGCATGTCCCGCGGCCGCGAGACTCGCGGCGAGGAGTTTGCTCCTAACGTTGAAGGCGCCCGTGTCCGTCGTGTACGCGCCCACACATTCCGACAGAGTCCAGGGCTGGCTCCCTCCACGGGTGTCCGTCCTGAGGCGCAAACACGTCGTAAAGTCGCCGCCGTACCAGCCCCAGTAAGGATGCATATCGAAAATGTCGCCCGCGCGCCCCTGGCCGAAGCCTGCATTGCCAATGAAAAGCCTCGTGGGGTCCCAGCGCCGCAACGTCACGTAGGCCCGCCTCAACCACACAGTGTACGCCTCGCCAACGTCGCCCCTGCTGGGCATCTCGTTCGACAGGATGTACATCACCACGCTCGGATGCCGCACCCAAGGTGTGAACTTTTCTTTGTATCGCGAGATTGCGGCGTCGAAGTCCGATGGCGGCTTTTTCCGGGTGCCGCCCGGCGGCGCGCCATAGCGGCCCTGAAAGACCATCATGCCCACTTCGTCGCACACGTCGAGCCAGACGTCCGAATCTGCGCCGAGGCGGATCAGGTTGACGTTGCACCGTTTCATAAGGCGAACGTAGGCCTGCGCGAATCCTCGGCTGCGGCCCACCTCTTGGGCCATCCCGCGGCCAGGCGGATTAATCGAGTTGCCCCGCAGGAAGATGGGCTTTCCGTTCAGCAGGAAAACACCGTTACGCGCCGTGAACGACCGGAACCCGAATCGCACCGTTCGCGTGTGCAGCACTCGTTTGCCCAAGCGCGCCTCAACGGTCAAGTTGTATAGATTCGGTTCCGTAGGGCTCCACAGCGCCGGCTTCAGCCCGGACACGACGCGGCCGTCGAGGGTGTGCGCGCCGGGGCCGATGTCAAAACGTCCAAGCGAGCCACGCCAGAGCACGTCAGCGCCGCGCCATCGCACAATCCGCCCGGTCAGTTCCACGCCTCTCATTGTCTCCGCGCGCGGCGACTTAACCTGCACAACCACGTGGACCGAGTTGTCGTCGGCAAACGGGAGCACGCGCTCGACCGCGATTCCTCCCGTGTCGGCCGTGGCCGGCAGGGTGGCAACGGCGCATACCCACACAGCAGCGCACAAGAGGCAACACGGAGTTCGCATGAGGTTTCCTCTCCTGTCTTGAGATTAGTGCCAGCGTCCTAACGACGCGGACATGCCAGCATCGCCAGCCTGCGCGCTCATGTGCGACCGTTGTTTCGTACGTGCGTGAATTTGGTTCCGTGGCTTGCGTTCTGCGTTACTTGTCGCCGTGTTTCTCGCCATGGTGCGCAGGTCCTTAAGGATGCGAGCGATCTCTTCCGCAGTGCGCCCGCCAATGGCCGGCAGATCAGCCACGCTTTCGTACAGCCTCGTGCGGCCGCTGGCCGTAACCCAATGGGCAGATGGGTCCCACGGATGGCAGGGCGTACCCACGAATGCAGAGGCACACATCCGCGGGATACCACAGGCTTGCCCTGTGGTTGTTCATGTTGGCCATCTACAAGGCGCACACAAGCCTCTGAGGATGCCACGGGCTTGGCCCGTGGAGTCTCACGCGGGCGTGGCAGGGGAAGCTGAGATGTGGGTAAAGAGCACGTATCCGCCCCGCGCATGCAAGCGCCGGCAGAGAAGTCCTGATCACACGACTTGCGCCTGCCGGCCCGTGAAAAGTGCAAAGAAACTTCGAGATCCTCGACGTGAGTAGAGCAGGAGGTTCAGGAGACTGCGGCCTCTCCATGCTGTCAAGTGCGACTTTGTTTCCGAGGTCGTCGGGACATGGCGAGCGTGCGGCCTCGTTCCACGTGGACCGCGTCAAGGCCATTCTTTTGGCTGTTCAGCACCAAGGGCAAGGTCAACCTGTGCGCAGCCGGCCAATTACTTTCCGCATCACTTTTGATCGTCCTTGGCGGTCTGCCGCGCAGCGGCCATCTGGCGGATGGTCTCGTAAGCGCTGAACTCCGGCGCCAGGGCGTCGTAAAAGCGGTATCGGCCGAAGGACAGTCGCTTCGTCGTGTCAGGATCGTGACCGATGAAGCCGCCGTGAAGGGGATAAACAAAATGCACGCCCCAGGAACGAAGGGTCTCGTCGAGCGTGCGTAGAAAGGTGCGCTGCTCCTGCGGCGTCAGTTGCTGGGTGAAGGTCACCAGCGGGGAACGGTCGAACGCCCAGTCGATGAAGGCGAACACCGGGACATCGCCGTAGCTCTCGCGGATAAGGCGGAGATTCTTTCTCCATCGTTCGGCGTCGAGTTTTCTCGCGGCGATTTCCTCGGCCTTGGGACTGATGGTCACAAAGTCGAGCGCCGGGGCGCGGTGCGGGAAAGCCCTGCCGGTCTTTAGTGGCGCTTGCACAAAGGGGCCGGCCCACGCGCCCACGAGCACCGGATGCCCGAGAGAAGTCCCGTAGCGGTGGATTTCATCCACAATGCGCCGGGCGGCCTTGACCGCAGCGGCCACGGCAGGATGATTCGGATTCCGGGCCACGCGGGCCATCAGCCCGGCCTGAGTGAACAACATGTCGATCCAAATGGCGTCGCAACCGGCGCGTATTTCACGCTTGGCCCAGGAGAGCATGAGCGTCTGAAACTCCGGGTTCGTCAGGTCAGGAAAGTACGCACGGGCGCGGCGCGAGTCGTAGGCCGCGCCTTTGGGAATGCCTCCGTAGGGGTGAACGCCGTACCACCAGCTTTGAAAAGCAAGGCGGTCCACGGGTTTGCCCTCGCGGCGAATGTCCCACTTCGACGGATCGAGCGCCATCTGCCATGTTTTCTGCTGCGGAATCACCTGCCCCGCCATCGGGTTGAACTCGACCCGCGCCAACGTCTGCGACGGGATGCCGCCAACGAACAGCAGCCCCGGCGCTTGTTGCTTGATGATTGCGATGGACTCCTCCAGGTGCTCATAGTAGCGTCCCGACCGGCGCACTTGCTTCGCCAATTGCTTCACCGTGAGGCCGGGGTTGGGCAATATCCTCAGGAACGCCGGATCGATGTGTTCGGGCGAATTCGGGAACGGCGCCCACTTGAAGAAACAGCGGAACACCATGTCGGCGCGCAGTTCCTTCAGGATGCGAGCGATCTCTTCGGGCGTGCGCCCACCGATGGCCGGCAGATCGGCCACACTTTCATACAGCACAGGCACACGAACGGACCTCAACCCGGCCTCCGCGTACACGGGACAGGAAAACAGTAGCGCGAGAAGAGACATGCACAACGCCCGACCGCTTGACGTCTGTTTGTGTCGAATCATCGTGGATTACCTCCTATCTTAAGGGAGTCTCTTGTAGGGCTTCACAGGGGCGGGCGGGCTGATGATTTGGTAAACGCGGCGCGCACGCAGCGCCACCTTGGCGCGACGGGGCAGCGACACCGAGTCGGAGGTCACCTCGGCCGCGCGGCCTGCCGCCAGCGGAAACTCGCAATCCCGCAACGCAAACACCACCCGCCGGCCAGTCTCTGCGTCCCGCCATTCCACCCAGCGGCCTTCTGGGTCGCCCCTTCGTTCGTCCATGAACTCGTGCACCGCGTTGAACGCGCGATTCGCGCGAGTCACAGATTCGCGAAACGGCGATGCCCCGGGCTGCCGGATCAGCGGATGGAAAAATATTATCGGCGTGCACTTGTTGGCCAGCAGCGCGAAGTAATCGACCTTCGGCAAATCGCGCGTGTGCTCCATCGTCGCGGTCACGAAGGGCGATGTTTTGTATCCCACACGTTCGCGGCCCGCCAACTCGGTGAGCGGAAACGCGAAACCGTGAGCGGGCAGACCGAACGGGGAGCTATGCGCCTCGACCAAGCATTCGTACCCCATCTGCTCTAGGTCTCGCTGCAAGCCCAAGTATGCTTCGAACTGCGGCGCAGGCCCGCCGG
>JAJRTI010000311.1 GCA_024278415.1 Planctomycetota bacterium
GGAGGCATCTGGAGGGCCGGGCCCGCCAGACTCTGCGGGCGAACTTCCGGCGGTGACGCGTCCACTTGCGGGGGACATCTTCCCTGGCGCCGGGCGCCTCAGCGGGTGCTCCAAGCCTCCCGAAGGTCGCCCTGCCACGAACATCTCCGCTCGTGATGTCCCAGAGCAGCCGCACCACGGCCACTGTCACAGTCTTGCGGTCGCCGGCCACAAGACCGCGAATGGCTTATGGCAGCGAGTGGTCGCTGCTCACTGCTCACTGCTCACTGCTCACTGCTCGCTGCCTCACTCGCTCCGCCTTGCGACTTCCCGAATGGATTCTCCTCGCCCTTGAGCAGCCGTCTGATGTTTTCCTTGTGTCGCAGGATGATGAGTAGGACGATGACCAGTGCCATGATTGTCAGCGGCTTTCCAGCGCCGAGGGGCTCCTTGGTCGTCGTGAGCACGCCAACGAGCACCGCGGCCGCGGCGACCATGGACGCAAGCGAGACGTAGCGGAACGCGGCGAACATGACGAGGAACGCGGCGAACCCGATGAGCGTGGCCCATGGCGCGAGCGCGGTGAAGACGCCAGTGCTGGTGGCCACGGCCTTGCCGCCCTTGAACTTGAGGTACACCGGGAAGACGTGGCCCAAGATCGCCGCTAGCCCGCAGCCAATGACCCAAAGCGAAGGGCCCGCACTCGTGCCGCCCGTGTGGCTGAGATAGGCAGCGCTGCCCATGACCGGGCCGAAGCCCTTGCAGAAGTCCATGAGGAACACCGCGAGGAAGCCCGTCTTGCCGAGCACGCGGCCCACGTTGGTCGCGCCGATGTTGCCGCTGCCGACCTCGCGGATATCGACGCCTTTGACAAGTCTGACCGTGAGCAAGCCGAAGGGGATGCTGCCGATGAGATAGCTCGCGACGAGCATGAGGGGCTTGATGGCTGGTTCCAAGGTGAGGCTCCGATGTGGGGTGAGTGAGACTTTGGGAGGCCATATTGAATGGCGAATGCAGGGGAAAGTCAACTGCCGGGGACATGACTAAAGGACGCGAAGCGTCCGACTTCGTGTCCCCGGGCGCAGAGCCTCCCGAAGGTTGCGAACCTTCGGGAGGTCTCCCCGCTTTGACTCGACTCGCGTGCGGCACTACAATGCTCGCCTCTCGTTTACGCACCACTATCCCGCCTTGCCGGAGCCCCAACTTGTCTGCATCCACCATGACCCAGTTGCTGACCGACGCGACCCGCCGCGGGTACGCGGTCGGCGCGTTCACGTGCTGGGACATCGAGGCGCTCCAGGCGAGCGTCGAGACGGCCGAGCGGCTCCAGGCGCCGTTGATCGTGCAGTGTGCGCGCGCGGAACTCGACCTGTGCGGCCACGACATGATGCCGCGGCTCGCGCGGGAGGCCATCGAGGCCGCGTCCGTGCCGGCTGTGCTCAACTTAGACCACGGCGACTGCGTCGAGTTGTGCAAGTGGGCCGCGGACCACGGGTTTCACTGCGTCATGCTCGATGTCGCGCACCTGCCGTTCGAGGAGAACATTGCGCAGACGCGGGAGGTCGTTGAGTACGCGCACGAGCGCGGCGTGCAAGTGGAGGGCGAGTTGGGGCGCATCGCCGGGTTCGAGGCGAGCCAAGAGGTGCAGGAGTCCGAGGCGACGCAGACCGACCCCGACGCGGCGGTGGAGTTCGTCGAGCGCACGGGCGTGGACTCCCTCGCGGTGGCCATCGGCAACGCGCACGGCGTATACAAGGGCAAGCCGAAGGTGAACATCGAGCGCCTGGCGCAGATCAAGGAAAAGGTCCCCGTGCCGCTCGTGCTGCACGGCGGATCAGGCATCCCCGCAGACGTGCTCCAGCAGGCCATCGCCGGAGGCATTTCGAAGATCAACATCTACACGGAGCTGTGGAAGGCGTTTGTCGCGGGCTTCCTCTCGTTCGCCGACACGCCGCCCAAGACCAGCTACATGATCGACATCTTCGGCCTGCCAAAGCAGCACGCAATGGAGCTGGTGGAGACGAAGATGCGGCTGTTCGGCGCGGTGGGGAAGGCGTAGCGCGGCGATGGCGCGAAGCTGCTGTGCGCTCGCCGCTTGCATTTTTCGCAGAGCGGCTATAATGAGCGACTTGTTGTCTCAGCGCTTGTGCTGGGCATGTGGCGGATCTGTTCGGGAGCGGAACGCGTTTGCGTTCCGACGGACGGCCCCGAAGTTTCGGGATCCGCTCCCCTGTGGTTGCGGGCGAAGCTCGCATTAGGAGTATCATTCCATGCAACGCAAGTATGCCGCGATCGATGGCGGTGGTGTCATTTCAGTCCAAACCGAAGAGATCGGTGACCCGGGCAAGGGCGAAGTGCTCGTGGAAGTCGAAGCGTCTCTCGTGAGCCCAGGCACGGAGCTGGGCGGCGTGAAGGGCCGACGCGAGAAGCCCAACCCCGACGCGGGCCCGCGCATGTTCGGGTACCAGAACGCGGGCAAGGTCATCGCCATCGGCGAAGACGTGGTGCGTTGGAGCGTCGGCGACCGCGTCGCGTGCATGGGCGGCGGGTACGCACCGCACGCGACGTACGGTATCGTGCCGCAGAACCTGTGCGCGAAGCTGACCGACGACCTCACCTGGGAGCAGGGCGCGTTCAACCACCTCGCCGCGACCGCGCTCAACGCAATCCGACGCACGCAGCCGATCCTGGGCGAGACGATCGCCATCTGCGGCCTGGGCATCGTCGGCCAGATCAGCGCGCAGCTTGCGCGGCTGTCCGGCATGCGCGTCGTCGGCTTCGACCTGGTGGAGATGCGCCGCGACCTCGCGATGAAGCTCGGGTGCAACGCGGTGGTCAATCCTGTCGAGGCGGACCCCAAGCCGCTCGTGGACGAAGTGTCCGAGGGCTATGGCCTGGACGCGGCGATCATCGCGTTCGGCGGCGACGGCACGGCCGCGTTCAAGCAACTGCTGGGGCTGATGAAGAAATCCCCCGATGGCCACCAGATGGGCCGCGTGACCATCGTGGGCGGCGCCCGCATCGACACGACGTACGCCGCGTCGTGCGGCAACATGGACGTGCGCAGCTCGGCCCGCACCGGCCCGGGATACCACGACGAGGAGTGGGAGCGCAGCCCGCAGGACTACCCGCCGGTGTTCATGGACTGGACCACGACGCGCAACTTGCGCGAGTGCATGCGCCTCATGTCCGAGGGCCGGCTCGACGTGGACTCGCTCATCACCGACCGAGTGCCGCTGTCGCAAGCGCCCGAAGCGTGCGAGAAGTTGATCCAGCATCCCGACCAGGCCATGGGCGTGATCCTTTATCCGAAACAGTAAGGCCGCCCGCGCCGCATGAACGGAGCGGAATGCCTTCGCATTCCGATGGATGGCCTCTGCACTCGAACGGAGGGCGAAGGCCGTCCGCTCCGCTATGGAGACATTGCATAAGTGAACGTCCTTCTCATCTGCACCGACACGTTCCGCGCGGACTACCTCGGCTGCTACGGCAACGAGTGGATCGAGACGCCGTACCTCGACCGACTCGCGAGCGAGGGCATTGTGTTCGAGGACGCGTATGCGGAGGCGTTGCCCACGTTGCCCGCACGCCGCGTGCTCGCGACTGGGAGGCGCTGCTTCCCGTTCGGGACGTACCCGCAGCCCGATGATATCGTGCAGCTCCCCGGCTGGCATCCACTGTATGCCGAGGATGTGACGCTCTCGGAGGCGTTGCGGGAGCAGGGGTTCACGAATGCGTTCGTGACGGACGTGTACCACATGATGAAGCCGGGCAAGAACTTCCACCGCGGCTTCCATAGCTGGCAGTGGGTCCGCGGCGAAGAGGCCGACCCGTACACGACGGGGCCGAAGACGGGCATCGACTTCGAGCATTGGCTCATGGGGCCCATGCTCGAGAAGGCGTACGACCACTGGGTCGGCCAGTACCTCATGAGCACGCGCGGCTGGAAGAGCGAGACCGACACGTTCGTCGCGCAAGTCATGCGCACCGGCGCGGAGTGGCTCAGCATGAACGCCGAGAACACACCGTTCTTCCTCTACGTGGACTGCTTCGATCCCCACGAGCCTTGGCACGCGCCCAAGGAGTACGCGGACAAGTACTGTCCCAACTACGAAGGCCGCGAATTGATCTGTCCGCCGGGCACGGTCGACGCGATTACGCCGGCGGAGTTCCAGCGCGTCAAAGCGCTCTACGCCGGCGAATGCTCGCTCGTGGACCGGTGGGTGGGCTACCTGCTCGAGCGGCTCGACACTCTTGGCTTGGCAGACGAGACCATCGTCGTGTTCACGTCCGACCACGGCACGATGATGGGCGAGCAGGGCCAGGTGCACAAGGGCCAGGATCGCTTGCGTATCCAGTGCACGCGCGTCCCGCTCATCGTGCGTCTGCCCGACCGGGCGTACGCGGGCAAGCGCGTCCAGGGCTTTGTGCAGCACCAAGACATCATGCCGACGCTGATGAATCTGCTTGACAAGCCCGTGCCGGAACGGTGCAATGGCGCCGACCTGTGGCCCATGGTCACGGACGGCGCGTCGGCGCCGCGAGACTACGTGGTCTCTGCGTTTGGTTCCTACGCAAGCGTGCGCACCGCGGAGTGGAACTTCCAGACCGCGTGGTGCGGGTCGAAACAGCCCAGCCAGCAACCCCGCAAGCCGGAGCTGTACGACCGCAACGCCGACCCCGAAGAACTGGCCAACGTGATCGCGGACCACACGGACGTGGCCGACGAGTTGCACGCGAAGCTCAAGGCGTACATCGAGTCGGGCCTGCCGGAGACGCAAGGCGCGTTCATGCCCGGCGCGGTGCCGAACGTGTTGCTCGACACGCCGCCGAGCGAGGATCAAGCGCTCATCTGAGCCACTTGTAAAACCCCAGTTGTCCTACCTGTGCTTTGGCGCCGCGAGCCGGCGATGTCGCGTTTGTAGTAGGCCCGTGAGGGCCTTCCGCTCGGGTGGCGAATCGCCATTGGCGCAGAGGGCGTCCTGACGGCCGCCACTACAAGCGGAGCGCTCCCGCGCTCGCATCTTGGCGGCGCCGCATTCCACACCTCCGCCATGCATGATGTTAGGCGCGAGGCCTCGCGCCTATTCGGGTTTTGCAAGTCGCTCATCTGATTTTCGATTGGACTGCGGCCCTGTCCGAGGGCTCTGAGGTTCGGAGTCCCGCCTTTAGGCGGTCCGATCCAAACCAACCAGCAAACATCGTCTCTTCCTTCTTCCCACGTAAGGAGCAACGTCATGGATCTTGTGAGCACAATCAAAGGCTCTCTACTGGAGACCTTCTTCCCAGAAGGTTGGGATCTGGCGAAGATCGACGAGTGCTGCTCGCAGCCGCCAGAGGACGTGTGCAAGCGGCAGCCTTGGTGGAACAAGAACTTCGAGCCCATCCAGTGCGACGAGTTGGCCGACTTCGACATGATGATGGGCCATGAGATCGCCATCGAGATTAAGCGGGCCAAGGACGCGAAGCGGCAGATCGCGTTCATCCTGCCGGTGGGGCCCATGGGCATGTACCGCTGGGCCGTGTACTTCCTCACCGAGTGGGGAGTGGACTGCAAGCACGTGCACGGGTTCAACATGGACGAATGGAGCGACGACAAGGGCAACACGCTCGCCGCGTCCGATCCCGGAGCGTTTCAGAACGCGATGCAAGACGCGTTTTACGGCCCGTTGGGCAAGCTGACCGTGCCCAAGTCGCAACGAAACTTCGCGACCAAGAAAGTGTTGCCCACATACCCCGAGAAGATCGCGAAGCTCAAGAAGAAGGGCGCCAAACTCGTCACGGTCTTCGGCATCGGCCGCGTCTGCCACATCGCGTTCTGGGAGCCCCACTTCGCCGCGGAATACAAGAGCGTCGCGGCGTGGAAGAAGGAGCCGTACCGCATCGGCGCGAAGCTGCACCCGCTCACGATCGAGCAAAACGCGATCACGAGCTTCAAGAGCCGCATGACCCTCGTGCCCGCGTTCGCCAACACCATCGGGCCGGGCCTGTTCCTCAAGGCGGACAAGATCATCGGCGGGTGCGACGGCGCGCTGAGCCGAGGCATGCAGTGGCAGGGCCAGTCGCTGTGGATCACCCTGCGCTACGGACCGTCCCCCTGGCTGCCGAGCACGTTCATGCCCACGCGCCCGGGGAAGCTCTTCTTCCTCAAGGAACTCGCGGGGCCGCTTGAGGCGGAGTGCAACTGACTTCGGCTGTGCGCAGTCGCCGAGCCCGCCAGGGGGGCGGCCTCCTACTCCTAGTCTTACTCTTCGTCTTACTCCTCTGCTCGTACGGCCATGTCGGGTCGATTGGGGGCGGAGGTGAGGAGTCAGACAAGGAGTAGGACAAAGAGTAAGATAGGGCGGCATTAACGACATTAACCTCCCGGAGGTTGCGAACCCCCGGGTGGCTGTGGCGCCAGGGGACGCGATGCGGAGTCCCCAACGTGCGGGAATCGCATCGTGTCCCCAGACGCGATCGCACTGTAGGGCTGCACGAACTTACGATCCGCCTGCTTTGAGATAACGTCGCTTGATCCGTTCGTAGATGGTTTCTGCCACGAGCCGGTGGCCGTCGGGCGTCCAATGCCCGTCAATGGGGAAGTTCAGCCAGCGGCCCTTCTTCGCCAGTTTTGGGGCTTCAGATTTGAACCGATCGGTTGGGTCGAGGTAGTCGATGCGGTTTCGGCGACAGATCTTGGCCAGCTCTAGGCCCGGCTGCTCGGCGTTCCAGCCTTGCCGCCACTCCTCATCCGATATGCCGTACTTGCGCTTCATCGCTGCGAGCACGTTGGGGTAGATGCTCTGGGCGGTTGGCACGTTCACCACGAGCAGTTTGGAGCCGGCCGCGGCAGTGGCTTTGCGGAAGCGAACGAGCAGGGCCTCTGTAAGCTGCCACGCCACCTTGAACTGGGGCATAGGATTCTTCTCGAACACCCGCCACAGGTGCGGCACGATGCAAACCTGCGGGCCCGGCGTAGTGTCGAACGGCGCCTTCTTGACGATGCCCCGGCGGATCGCCCATCGGTAGAACGCGCCCTGGCTGAGCAGACGGTCCCGCACGAAGATGTAGAGGCGGGAATGATGGCGCAGCCACGTCTTGACGGAAGGCGATGGCCGTGGAGCGACAGGGCGCGCCGCTGGAGCGGCCTGGGGCATGGCCCGCGGCCCGGGAACACTCGCCAGCCGTAGGCCCTTGGGGCCCAAGGCGAACATCGGCTTGGCCTTCCCCTGATCGGTCGGTTGGGCGTTGAGCCACACATCATTGAAACAGAAGACCAAGACCGTCAGGTCTGGCTTATACTTCCGGCCTTCATTCGCGAAGTAGAGCAGCTCCTGGTCCGTGCTATAGGCCGCCACTCCGGCGTTGATGACCTCGCAGTTGCGTTTCCCGTCCTCGCTGAGCTTGGCCTCGAGCACGTGGGAGAAGAGGGACTCAAACGCCACGGTCGCGCCCTCGGAGAACGAGTCACCAACGACGAGAATTCTGTACACGCCCGGGGGCTTGCTGTACCCACGCTCTGGGCCGCGGGTGCCCTTGGAGTTGAAGCTCACCTGGACATCAAACTCAGACGACTTCACGGCGAACGTTTGGCCGCGGATAGTCCTCCATCCAAGCAGCGGATCATACTCGTGCATACGCGGCCTTTGACGCGCGACGGGCTGGGGCCATGCCCATTGCCAGGCGCGCACGCCAAGCTCACCCAAGATTAGGAGCAAGGCCACGGCCGCGCAGGCCACGAGCGGCCCCAGGTACCAGCGCCTGCGGCGCTTCCCTGTTTCTCCGCTGGGTTCGCTCGCGGTGGCGTTGTCTTCCATGCGCTTAGTTGCTCCTATCAATCAGGGCAGGGCGGTTGTTGAGAGCCCTGCTCTTTACCCACATTTCAAGGATGGCTGCGGCGGGCGCCGGGGACCAGGAATCCCAACGGGATTCCGTCCTCCAGCCCAGGGTTGCGAGCGAAGCTCGCTACCCTGGGTCGGTTGAGCGCGGTGCCTCACCCCC
>JAJRTI010000312.1 GCA_024278415.1 Planctomycetota bacterium
AACGGCCTTATCGCCGGCTTCCTCAAAGCGGAAGCCGCGTTTGGCCGAGTCGTGCCGTTGCCTTTCGGATTGTCGGTCTATTGTGTCGCGAGGAAGCCGGGCTAAAGCGTAATGACGTAAAGCGTAAAGCGTAAGCGGAGCTGCGCTGCGGTTCATTCTTACGCAATACGGAATACGCAGTAGCATCACATGTCGCGTATTCCGCATTGCGTGGAGTCCACCTTTACGCTTTACGCTTTACGCTTTACCCTTTACCCTTTACGCTTCACGCTTCACGCCCCGCGCCTCCCCAGTCCACGCGTTGCCGCTCCATGGAATCATCCACCGAAACACCGCCGGCTTGCCGCGATGACGGGTGGTCGCGCCGCGCGGTCAGGTGCATCTTGGTGCTCGTGCTGGCGCTCTCGCTGCTGCGCTTTGCGTACGACGGCGTGTTTCGCGCGCTTGTGGGGCCGCAGCACGACTTTGCGGTGTACTATGCTGCGGGCAAGGCGATTCGAGCGGGCAAGAATCCGTACGACCTTGCCTCGCTTCGCAGCGTCTTCCACCGGCCGGAGATTCAGAAGCACGGCTTTGCCTATGGCCTCTACCCCCCCTTCCTTGCGGCCTGCGTGGTCCCCTTCACCTTCCTCAGCTTCGACGCCGCGGCGATCGTCTGGTTCTGCCTCAACCACGTGTGGATCCTCCTGTGCGTCGCGGTGTTGCCACTCGCGTTCAAGGGCCTGCCGCGCGGGGCGGTTTGGATCGCCGGCGCGTGGATCATGATGAACCTGTGGCCAGTCGCGTTCACGCTCGACGTGGGGAACGCGAACCTGCTGCTGCTCGCGGCGCTGATGCTCGCGTTCGTGGCGCACGCGAACGGCCGGCCGTGGAGCGCCGGGGGGCTCCTCGCGGCCGCGACGATGCTCAAGCTGCACCCGATCCTCTTTGCTCCCTACGCGCTGTGGACGCGGCAGTATCGCCTTTTCGTCGCAATCTGTGTGGGCTGCTGTATAATAATCGCGGCTTGCGTCGCCGGCGCGGGAGTCGACGTGCACGTGTCGTGGCTCCAGGGCCTGCGCGCATTCGTGGGCGGCGACGCGCCGGAGTCCGCTACGACGCTGCCACAAGACGACTCGATCGTCCATCCGGCCAATCAGTCCGTGGCCGCGTTTTGGTCGCGCCTGCTCACGCGCCACGAGCACACGCGAGCCTGTGCCGACAAGCCAAGGCTCGCGCAGTGGTTGAACATCGGCACGTGCTTCGCGCTCTGGCTTGCGACGATGCTGGCTTGCCGGCGCGGCGCGGCGTCGCCCGACGAGCGCCGCCTCGAGTTTGGCGCGCTCGTAGCGCTGGGCGTCGTCGCGTCCACCCAGTCGTGGGAGCACCATTACGCCCTCATGTTCATCCCCTTCTGCGCGGCGCTCGGCCACGTGGTCCAAGCCCGGCGCAGTTGGCCGTGGATGGCGCTCCTCGCGGGCTGCTACGCACTGATCGCGATGGAGTATGAGTATCACAACACCGCATTCGAGCAAGGCATTCTTATCCCCGTCATGTCTATCAAGCTGCTGGCAGGCGTGTTGTTGCTGCTGTTGCTGATTGGCATGGCGAGGACAAACGTCAAACGTCAAACGTAAAGCGTCAAACGTAAAGCGTAAAGTAGAGCCACCGCGTGCGGCCATCTGTTCCGTTTTACGTTTTTACTGAAAGCCCAAGAACCAAGAGGCGGCCACCGCACAATACGCAATACGCAATACGCAATACGGACTAGTATCACGTATTGCGTATTCCGTATTCCGCAAGGCGGGGGCGCGGCGCAGTTCCGATTACGTTTTACGTCTTTACGTTTTACTCATCACGTTCCATTCCTGGATCGCCATTCATGCCAGACGACGACCGCCCCAGCATCACGGCTTTCTTCCCCATCTTCAACGATGCTCCAACCGTTCGGCTGTTGGCCGACAAGATCCGGCCTGTGCTGGACAAGCTCACCGACGATTGGGAGATCATCTTTGTCGAGGATTGCAGCCCGGACAACTGTGGCGAGATCGCGGACCAACTCGCGACCGAAGACCCGCGCATCAAGGTGGTGCACCACGAAGTGAACAAAGGCTACGGCGGCGCGCTGCGCAGCGGATTCGCGGCCGCGACCAAGGATCTGATCTTCTATACCGACGGCGACGCGCAATACGACGTGGAAGAGTTGCCCTTGCTCTACGAACTGATCCACGAGTGCGACATGGTCAACGGGTACAAGATCAAGCGCGGCGATCCGCTTTACCGCAAGATCATCGGCCGTATCTACCACTGGACCGTCAAGATCGCGTTCGGTCTGCCCATCCGCGACGTGGACTGCGACTTCCGGCTCATGCGCCGGGAGATCGTCGAGACGATCGAACTGGAATCGGACTCCGGTGTGATCTGCCCGGAGATGATGACGAAGATCTGCGGCTCCGGCTTCCACATCCTCGAGGCGCCCGTCCACCACTACCCGCGCATCGCCGGGGAGTCGCAGTTCTTCCGCTTCGGCCGCATCTTCCGCACGCTGCGCGGCCTCGCCCACCAATGGTGGAAGCTGATCGTGTTGCGCGGCAAGACGCGGTATCGTGAGAAGGCGAAGAAGGTCACGCACCGCGCGGACAGGCTGTCCGGCTCATCTGACTCCGCAGACCGATAGCTCCGATCTGTCCCATCTATCCGATCCTGTAATCAACATGCCCCGTCCCCTCACCATCTCCGTCGTCCTCCCCGCCAGGAACGAGGAAGGGAACATCCCCCTCGTCGTGGACAAGTGCGCGGCCGCGTTCGATGCCATGGGCAGGGCGGGCGAGGTCATCATCGTCGACGACGGCAGCACCGATGGCACGCGCAACGCCGCGAACGCGGCAGCGGAGAAGCACCGGCACGTCAAGGTGCTGAGCCACCGCAAGAACCGCGGGCTCACCGAGGCGCTCAAGACCGGCTTCGACGCGGCCGAGGGCGACGTGATCGTGTTTCTCTGCGCGGACCTCCAGTCTGACCCCGAGGAGGACATCCCCAAGCTGGTGGCGGAGATCGACGCGGGGGCGGACGTGGTGCTGGGCTGGCGGCAGGGGCGGCGCGAGATGAAGCTGCTAGTGTCCAAGGTTTACCACTGGCTCTCGCGGTTGCTCTTCGGCATCACGGTGCACGACATGAACTGGATCAAAGCGTTGCGCCGCGAGGTCGTGGAGGACCTGCATCTGCGCTCCGACTGGCACCGATACATCGCGGTGCTTGCCGCGCACGAGGGGTACAAGATTGCGGAGGTCAAGACGGAGTACCATCCCCGGCAACACGGCCGCAGCAAGTTCGGCACGACGCGTATTCTCCGGGGTTTTTTGGATCTGCTTGTGGTCAAGTTCGAGTTGAGCTTCGGCGATCGGCCCATGTTTTTCTTCGGAGGCGTGGGCTTGGGGCTGCTGAGCATCGCGGGCGCGATCGGCGTGTACGGCGTAACGCGTTGGGTCATCGAGGACCGCCTCGGCGGCGGAGATTATCGGCCCATGGACGTGACCTACTTCTCCTTCATCACGCTGCTGCTGGCCGGCGGGCTGCTCTTCGCGATGGGTTTTTTGGGCGAGTATCTCGTGTCCATTCGGCAGGCGATCAAGCGCATCAGCCTGGACCGGCCTTCGGGGCGGGAGCGCCGTGACTAGCTCGCGCACACTGCCGTTGCTGTGGGACGTGGAACGTCTGCGCCTGCCCGTCTGGAACGGCGAAAAGAAGGGCGTGTTCCAGACCGTGGGCGGAACCGTGGCGCAGGACTTCGAGGCCAAGCTCGCCCTCCACGTGGTACTCGACACCGACATCCCGATCGGCAAGGTCTTTGTGCCCGAAGTCTGGGAGTCTGACATCCCCGGGCCGACCGCGGCATGGTTTCAACGCGGCAGCGTCAGTATACGAGCCGCGTTCCACCACGAGGATGCGTTGCTGCTTAACTTCGACCTGGTCAAGACGGTCGAGGCGATGCTCTTCGAGCGCTATCGCAGAGAGAAGCGGCCACTGGCGACGCGCCTGCCCATCCCCTACCAGTGGTTCGTGCCACGGTGTTTGCGCACGCCCATCAAACAAATTGCGACGCTATTCTTCGGCGGCAAGCTCGACCGCTTCCCCATGTGGCCTTGGGAGATCGGGCTCTTGACGCTCATGGAACTCTGCCTGCCGCGACTGTCCACAGACAAGTGGCCGAAGCATCGCAGGCTGGCGCTCGCGCTCTCCCACGACGTGGAGAGCCTCGAAGGCGTGAAGCTCGCGGAGGACGTGGCGCGGCTCGAGGCCGATTACGACGTGAAGTCTACGTGGTTCATCGTCGGCAAATTCGCCAGCGCGGCCGCGAAGCTCTGCAACCGCGTCAAGGCCATGGGCCACGAAATCGGGCTCCACGGCACGCACCACGACATGGCGTTTCCGTTCCTCACGCGCAGCGAGATGGAGAAGCGGCTCGACGGATGCCAGTCGTTCATGGACGACTACGGCGTGCGCGGGTTCCGCTCTCCGGCGTTGCTGCGGACCGACCTCATGTATGAGGTTCTCGGCGAGCGCTTCGCGTACGACAGCAGCGTGGTCGACTCGGGCCGGCTCTCGCCCCACGCGCGGCCTACGGGCTGCGCGTCGATCTTTCCCTTCCGCCGGGGCCGGCTCGTGGTCGCGCCGATCACGCTGCCCATGGACGCTTCCCTCATTTTCATCGGCCTCGACCACGAGCAGATGTTAGCGCTATGGGCAGACAAACTGGGCTTCATCGCGGAGTACGGCGCTGCGGCCGTGTTCACCTCGCACACGGAACCGCACTTCTTCGGCAACAAGGAGGGGCTGGCGACGTACGAACGCTTTCTCAAAAGCGTGACCAAGCGCAAGAGCATCTGGCTCGCCACGCTCGGCCAGATGGTGGACCACGCGGCCGCGCAGAGCCGGGAGGAGGCGTCGTGAACGAGACGGAGGTGCGCTGGACCAAGGACGACGCAGGGGCCATCCTCGCCGCGAGCGCGGTCGCTCTCGTGCTCGGCGGATACTGCTTCGGCCGCGAGGACCACTCGACCTATCTCCCGATGATGTGGCACATCCAGGACCCGACGCTGTTCCAGGGGGATCTGCTGATCGAGTCGGCCAAGCACATGCACATGTACTTCTGGCACGTGATGGCGTGGCTGACGATGGTCTTCCCGACGGAGCCGACGTTCTTCGTGGTGCACGCGCTGACGGTCGTGGGCACGTGCATCGCCGCGTACGGCACGTCGCTGACGCTGTTTCGGTCCCGCGCCGCGGCCTATCTGGGGCTCGTGCTGTTGCTCATGCCGAAAGGGCTGTTCGGGCTCGTGGAGGCAGGGATCAACAGCCAGCCTTTGCTCACGCAGACGAACGTGGCCGTGTGCCTGCTGAGCTTCGCAATCTGGGCGTTTCTTGCGAACCGCTACATCGTCGCGTTCCTCCTCGTCGGCGTCGCGTTCAATAGCCAGGGCATGACTGCGTGCTTCGTGCTCGCGATGTTCGCACTGTGGTTGCTTGTGAAGTGCCGTGCATTCGGCTGGCAGCGATTGGCGTGTTACGCGCTGGCGTTCCTCATCCCCGCGCTGCCGACGATCATCCACGTCATCGCGGTCGAGGCCCGCACGCCGGCCGCGACCCAGGAGGACGTCGCGCTTTGGATCAAGATCATGCGCCTGCGCATGGCGCACCACGTGTTCCCGCTGTCGTGGTCGCGGAGCGTGTGGCTGCGGGGGCTGATGATGGTCGTGTGCTTCGTCGTGGCGTTCTTCAGCGTGCGCAAGTTTGGAGTCGCGCCGTTCGGAGTCCCGCCATTAGGCGGCTCTGAATCAGAGCACCCAGAAGGCGGGACTCCAAACCCGAACAGCGGAACTCCAAACTCCAAGGTCGCCGCGTTCGCGGGCGCGGTGCTCGCGCTGTGCGTCGTCGGGCTCGTGTTCAGCGAATGGGTGCCGGTGCTGAAGGTGATGCAGTTCCAACTGTTCAGGTCCACGCGGTTCGTGATGTATCTGGGGCTGCTGTATCTGGCCGCGGACTGCGCGGTGCACCGCCGGGGCTGGCAGGGCGCAGGCTCGGCATGTGGCCTCGCGGGCATGCTGCTGTTCCCGAGAGCCTTCACGTTCACCGCGCCGCTGCTGTTCCTGTACTTGGCCTCCCGCGCGCGGCGCGCGTGGTGGCTCTTGCTGGCCCATGCTGTCATCTGGGCTGCGATTGTTCTCTGGCGGCATCCGGCTGGAATCGTGAGCCTCGCTCTGCCCTGCTGGATCCTCGCCGCCATGCTTGCTCTCACCGCCGCGGCTCGGCCTGGCAGCATCCATGAGCGTGAAACGTACAGGAGTGTTCTTCTTGCATTCCTCCTGCTGCTCGCGGTCGGAAGACTCACGGTCAACTACACCCGCCACGCCAGGCTCACGCTGAACCCGATGCTCAGCCAGAAGGCCTGGCAAGACGCGCAACGATGGTGCAGACGGCACACTGCGAAGACCGCGACTTTCCTCGTGCCGATCTACAGGGACAGCTTCCGCTGCTTTTCCATGCGCCCGATCGTGGCCGACTTCAAGGATGCGGGACCCCACATGTACTGCATGTCCGCGTTGAGGGAATGGAACAAACGCATGACCAGCATGGGGCTCTGTAAGCACCGCGACCCGGCAAAGGCCTACAAGGCTCTGTCGGCCGCGCGTCTGCGCTCCATTGCGCGGCGTTGGGGGGCCTCCTATGTGGTGGCAGACACCACGGAGACGAGCCCCTTCGACAACTCGCTCTTCACGGCCGAGCGCTCTGACTTGCGCGGGGACGTTGCTGTGAGCGTGTACGCGGTGGAGCCCGAGCCATGACGCGCGTCGCATTCGTCCGCCCCCTCCGCACGCTCGAGCAGAGCTACGGCAAGCTCGCGGCCGCGGGCAGCACCGAAGCGTCGCAAGGGCTCTGCTCGCTCGCCGCAGTCACGCGGGACGCCGGGATCGATACGTTCATTGTCGATGCGACCATCGAGGGGCTGGGCAACGAAGAAGCCGCGGAGCGCATCCTCGCGCAAGAGCCGACGGTCGTCGGCTTGTCGTCGGTGACCGCTTCGATCTACGACGCGGCGGAAATCGCGCAGATCATCAAACAACGCGCGCCCGAAGCGGCCACGATCATCGGCGGCGTGCACGCGACCGCGGTGCCCGAGGAGACGATGCGCCTGTTCCCAGCGTTCGACGTCGCGGCCATCGGCGAAGGGGAGGAGACGATCCTCGAACTCATCCCCGCGCTCGAAGGCAAGCAACCGCTGCGCGACGTGAAAGGGCTCATGTTCCGCGACCGCGGCGAACTGGTGACGACGGAACCGCGGCCGTTCATTCGCCCGTTGGACAAGCTCCCCTTCCCCGCGTGGGACATGCTGCCGGGCTACCCGCAGTGCTGCCGGCCGCCGGCCTGGAGCCCGCGTCATGGCGAAGCCGGCCTCGTCATCACGTCCCGCGGCTGTACGGGCAAGTGCACCTTTTGCGACCGCAGGTGCTTCGGCACGGTCTGCCGCGCACACAGCGCGGAGTACGTGCTCGACCTCATCGCGTACCTTCGGGAGCGTTTCGGCATCCGCTATTTGCGCTTCCTCGACGACAACTTCCTCCTCTGGCCCAAGCGCTTGCGCAAGGTCTGCGAAGGCATGATCGACCGCGGCATGGACTTCACCTGGTCGTGCTTCGGCCGCGTGGACACGGCCGACCCGGACGTGCTGCGGCTCATGAAGGAGGCCGGCTGCCGCGAGATCTCGTACGGCATCGAGAGCGGCTCGCAGCGCATCCTCGATGCGATCCACAAAGACATCACGCTCGACCAGGTCCGCGAGGCCGTGGCCGCGACGCATCGCGTCGGCATCGGCACAATCGGCTTCTTCATGATCGGCAACCCGACCGAGACGCGCGAGACGATCCTGGAGACGATCCGCTTCGCTCGGGAGCTGCCCTTGGACTACTTCAAGGCGCTCTACACCACGCCCTTCCCCGGCTCCGACCTCTACCGTGACGCGGACCAGTATGGCGCAATGGAGCGGGACTGGCGGAAGCTGAGCACGTACCACTGCCCCTTCGTGCCGCACGGGCTCACGAAGGAAGAGCTGGTGAAGTACCGCAAGCTCATGTTCCGCAAGTTCTACCTTCGCCCGCGCATGGTCCTCAAGCATCTCCGCAAGGCGCTCGATCCGCATTACGCGATCCAACTCCTGCGTGGCGCACTATCGTTGCTCCGGTTCTGGACGAGCAAGGAAGCGACGTAGTTGCGTATTGCGTATTGCGTATTGCGT
>JAJRTI010000313.1 GCA_024278415.1 Planctomycetota bacterium
ATGCGCGCGGCTTGCGCGAATTTGCGTTCGCGTAGACATGCGCGCGCTGCCGAGGAAAAGCGGCGTCAAGCCGCCGCACTCCACAACGCCTCGCCGCGGCCCGTACGCCGCAAACCGAACGCCCGTAACGCGTGGGCCCGATGGCGCGCTGTGCAGAGAGCCTACGCAACTTCTTGTTTTTCGTTGCGGTTACGAATGCTTAAGGCACTAAAGGAGGGACTCCAAACGGCATTCTACCGCGGAGGGTGGCCCTCGCCAATGTGCTCTTGACGCGAGGCGACGCGTAAGCTTACGATGGCGACGTTACGGATTGGTCAGCGGATGTCCCCGCGCCCCTTCAAGAGAGGAAACACGAGATGGTGATTGCATGGATAGCGTCGTTGATGATGGCGGTATTCCTCTGTGGTTGCACCGCGCAGGCCCCAGACGCCGGCGAGGACACTGGGGCGCCCGAAGCAGCCGCGGCAGGACAACGGCTGCAAGGCAAGAAGGTCGTGCTCATTATCGCGAGGCAGAAGTTCCGCGACGAGGAGTTGGTGGAGCCCCGCAAGCTTCTGGCCGCAGAGGGCGCCGAGGTCACGGTTGCCAGTTCGTCACTGAAGGAGGCGACCGGCATGCTTGGGACAAAGGCCAAGGCCGATGTGCTGATAGACGATGTGAATGCCGCGGACTACGACGCGATCGTCTTCGTCGGTGGTATGGGCGCGTCCGAGTACTATGGCAACGCCAAGGCGCTGGAGCTGTGCCAGTCCGCTGTTGCGCAGGGGAAGCTGCTGGCCGCGATCTGCATCGCGCCGGGCACGCTCGCGAAGGCGGGAGTGCTCAAGGGTAAGAAGGCCACGTGCTGGAAGGGCAGCGCGGCCATGCTGAAACAGGGCGGAGCGACGTTCACGGGCAAGGCGGTCGAAGTCGACGGCCGCATCATCACTGCGAATGGGCCGAAAGCCGCGCCCGCGTTCGCGCGGGCCATCGCAGACGCGCTTGAGCAATAGCAGGGGGGAGGCGTATTGCGTATTGCGTATTGCGTCTCTCGTATCGCGATCCGAATACGCAATACGCAATACGCAATACCTTGCCTCCGACCCATGGCGGTCAGTGGCCTTGGGTTGCAGGCGAAGCTCGCCTCAGACTTCCTTGGGCTTGATGAACAGCACCTCCGCCTTGTCGATCCAACCTGACCGCAGGTCCACGCGGAACCAGCCCTCGCTGTTCTTTTCGTTGAAGCGGCAGGGCGATCGCTTGCCGAACTCCTTGAGGTCGTGCTGCGCCCAGGTTTGGCCGCCATCCAAGGAAACGATGATGCCCGTGTTGAGCGGCGATGCGGGCGCGCAGTGCGACGCCAGGATCACGCCGTCCTGGATGATCATATTCCCGGACTCGACCTCCGGGTTGAACAGCCTCGTGTGCGCGTCGGGATTGGCGATGTCGGCCGGGGCGCACCGGAAGACCCCGCGGTCGTAGGGCTCGGGGCCGTTCGAATCGCTGATCCAGTAAAGCTGCCCGTCGACAAAGCTGATGCCCCCGGCTTTGTAGCGAGAGTTCAGGTGGTCCGTGATGATGACGTCCCAACACCACTGGTCCTTTGCCGCGTCGTACGTGCCTCTCAGCCAATGGCACTCGAAGCCCTCTGGCCGGTCGCCGTCGCCAGTGCAGGCATAGAACGCGTCTTCGGCAGGGTTGTACGCGACGGTGTGGACGTGGCGGGCAATGACGGGGTTGTCGGGATTGCCGAGTCGCGCGCCTGTCCTGCCGCCGCCTGGGGAACCGTCGTCTTGGAAGTTGGGGTTCTGCCCAAACGCGTACGCGACCTTCACGGTGTGGCCGCCGTCGGCCGAATAGTAGATGTTGACCGGCGACGCTCCGCCGCGCACATTGCAGTAGTTGCCCCATACGAGCATCTCCACGCCGTTCACGTCCCACGCGCTCACGCCCGAGAGAGAGTGGAAGTACCAGCCCGGGTTGTCCGGGTTCTGCGGCGTGTGCGGGAGGTAGTCCGAGCCGTCCGTGTCCCTCACCGTGATGGGCTCGACCGTCTTCAGGTTGTCGGTGCTGAGGAAGATTTCGGCGCCGGTGGCGAAGACAACGTTTCCGTTCTTGAGAATGTAGCTGAAGGTGATGTTGTGTGCATCGGGGAACGCGGCCCTATGGGGCCACGTGCGGCCGTTGTCCTCGGACAGGAAGATCTTCCCATCTGCATACCCGAACGCCTTGTTGTCGCGTTGTGTGTCGATGTACGGGCCTTCCGGCTGCAAGCGGTACCAGAAGTGATCCGTTGACGCGAACTGCTGCTGGGGCGTTGTCATGTCATGCCTTTCGTGTGAGGGGGGGGAACTTGTCACAGCCTTCAAGCAACACGCGAACGACCTGAGGCGCAGAGTTGCCCTGCGAAGCGAAGCATCTCCTCTGCGCCAGATCATCGCCAGCATACCAAAGCACACCCGCGGTGCAACGCATTGGCGTTGACTGATGCACGCCGCCCTGTTACCTTCCCATGCTCCTTCCCCCTTTGCGTCTTAGCGCCTCTGCGTCCGCCGTAAGGCGGATTGCGTTGAACCTCTGGAGTCCCCAACCATGAAGAAATGGAAAGTCGGTATCGTCGGCCTGCGCCGCGGGCGCGGGTTTGTCAGCGTGTTTGGCGCGCATCCGGAAGTCGAGGTCACCGCGCTCTGCGACCTCGACGACGCGCGCGTCGCGGACCTGGCCGAAGCGTTCAAGGTCGGCGACGACCAGTGCTTCACGAAGTTCGACGACTTTGTGAACGCGGACATGGACATCGTCGTCATCGCCACGCCCATCGCGTACCACGCGGAGCAGACCCTCAAGTCGCTCGAAGCCGGCAAGCACGTGCTTTGCGAGCAGACCGCCGCGTACACGGTCGAGGACTGCGCCAAGATCGTGGACACGGTGAAGCGCACCGGGCAGCAGTACATGATGGCTGAGAACTACTGCTACTTCCACTACATCCGCGAGTGGAAGAAGATGGCCGACGCCGGCAAGTTCGGCAAGTTCTTCTACGCGGAGGCGGAGTACGTGCACGAGATCATGCACCTGCTCCACGACCCGGAGACCGGGGAGGAATGCTGGCGCCACAACCGGCCCCCGATCTGGTACTGCGCGCATTGCCTCGGTCCGCTGCTGACGCTCATGGACGACCGCATCGTGCAGGCGAGCGCGAGCGCGGGCGACTTCACCATCGCGCCCGACCGGCGGGACCACATCGGGTACCTGGACTTCGAGGTCGGCCTCTTCCGCACGCAGAAAGGCGCGGTCATCAAGATCCTCCGCACGCAGACCGCACCGCGCTACCCGCACTTGGTCTACTACTCGCTCTACGGCACCAAGGGCTACGTCGAGAACGGACGCCGCGGCACGAGCGCGGACGGCCGGCTCTGGATCGAAGGCGAGCACGACAAGAAGTCCGGCGACGTGACGATCCCCTGCCCCACGGTCGACCCCAACGCGCCCGAAGAGGCCAAGACCGGCGGCCACGGCACGTCCGAG
>JAJRTI010000314.1 GCA_024278415.1 Planctomycetota bacterium
ACGGGCGATGAATCGCCCTACTACAAGCCTGAGCGCAGAAAACGGGCGATGAATCGCCCTACTACGAGCCTGGCTGGCCGCCACATCGAGAACTCCCAGGATGTACGATTACCGGAAGCTCACGCCGGAGCAGCAGGAACGCGCGCTGCGCTACCGCAAGCTCAAGGGCAACCCGCTTCATGATCTACCTCATCTGTGTGATCTGAACGGCTGGTTCCTCATCTCAGCCTCCACCTACGAGCATAAACATCATTTCCGGGACGACGATGACCTTGCTTGGCTTGCACGTGAACTACAGGACGAACTCGAAGAGGCGGGCATCCCATGCGCTGCTTGGGTCGTGCTGCCCAATCACTATCACGTGCTCGTCTACTGCCACCCCCTGTCGATCGTTTCGGAACCTCTAAGGCGAGTCCACGCGCGCACTGCCCTCGGGCTCAACCGTCGCTCAGGGCTTATCGGCCGCCAGGTGTGGTACCGCTACTCGGACCGTCGGATGCGAAACGAGCGGCATTACTGGACCACGGTCAACTACATTCACTACAATCCCGTAAAGCACTCTCACGCGCCGAGTCCTCTGAGTTAGCCCTTCTCCAGTGTCCACGCTTACCTTGAGCGCCATGGCATCGAGTGGCTGCGTGATTCGTGGCGCTTGTACCCCGTCCGCAACTACGGCAGGGGATGGGATTGGTAATCCCGAGAAGGGTAAACTCGCAGGCTCGTAGTAGGGCGATTTATCGCCCGTCGCCCCGAACGCAGAGACGGGCGATGAATCGCCCTACTACGAGCCTGGCTGGCCACCCATTTTGGAGTAGCAAGATAGAACATGAACATCCTCCTCTTTATCACCGACGGCCATCGCACCGACACGCTCGGATGCTACGGCAACGCGTTGGGCGCATCGCCAACCATCGACGCGTTCGCCGCGGACGGCATCCGCTTCGACCGCACATTCTGCACACACTCTGTCTGCCAGCCCACCCGCGCGTCGCTCTTCACCGGGCGCTATCCGCACGTGCACGGCGTGTGGGCCAACGGCTGCGCGTTGCCCCGCAGCGAAGTGACGCTCCCGCAGGTGCTCGCGGAGCAGGGGTACGCAACAGCGGCCGCGGGCAAGATCCACTTCGAGCCACAGCAGGCGTACGCGGACGGACTGAGCCCGATCGTGGGCACGCCCTACTACGGTTTCCAGGAAGTGCATCTGAGCGAAAACTGCCTGGGACACGCGTACATGAACTTCGTCCAGGAGCACTACCCCGACCTCGCCACGCGCGCGGCCAAGCGCGACTGCATCCCGGAGGAGGCGCACGATCTGCACTGGATCGCGAGCCAGGCCATCGACTTCATCGAGCGCCAAGCCGCGGCTGGCCGGCCGTTCCTGTGCTCCTGCTCGTTCCACGAACTGAGCCCGCCATGCAGCCCGCCGGAGGGGTTCGCGGGGCACTACGACCCCGCGGACATGGCTGTGCCGGAGCTGCGCGAGGACGACCTCGCGAAGAAACCGGACTGGTATCGCCGCTGCTACGAGGGGTACGTCCGCGAAGGCCGGCACCCGGACGAGGAGACCCTGCGCCGGTATCTCGCGGGCATGTACGACCAACTGCGTTTCATCGACAAACAGTTCGGCCGTGTGCTCGACGCGCTCCAACGCCTGGGCATCTACGACGACACGATCGTCCTCTTCACCGCGGACCACGGCCTCTCGCTCACCGACCACTGGCAATGGCGCCACGGGCCGTTCATGTTCGACGAAGTCATCAACGTGCCCATGATCTGGCGCGTGCCGGGCATGGGGCCCAGCCAGACGACCGACGCGCTGGTCGAGCAGGTGGACATCATGGCGACCCTGCTCGATCTCTGCGGCATCGACTCGCCCCCGGGCTGCCAGGGCCGGCCCATCTTCACCGCCGCGGGCGCCGCCGGCCGCGAGTCGATCCTCGCGGAGGAGCGCTGCGCGCCGGACCTGCTCGCTCGCGGGCTGCCTCCCGACGACATCAACCAGTACTGCATCCGCACCGCGGATTGGAAGCTCGTGCACTACGTAGGCCAACCATTCGGCGAGCTGTACGACCTGCGCAACGACCCCGGCGAGTTCGACAACCTATGGGACGATCCAGGCTACGCCGACCGGCGCAAAGACCTGGAATGCCTCCTCCTGGAGCGCATGCTCGCCGCGCAGGATCCGCTGCCCGAGCGAAAGTGGGACTGGTAGGCTCGCCCGTTATGATCGCCACAGGACTCGACGTTTTTCTGCGCGACTGCCAACGCTACCGAGGCAGGCGCATCGGCCTCATCGCCAACCACACGTCGGTCACGAGCGACCTCGACTACAGTTGGCGCCGGCTGCTCGGGGCCGGGCTCGATCTGCGTCGTATCTTCTCGCCCGAACATGGGCTCTATGGCACGGAGCAGGATCAGCTTCCGGTGGCCGAACAGCCAGGCGCCGCGGTCGAGGTCGTGAGTCTCTACGGCGACACCTTCGAGTCGCTCATGCCCGATGCCGAGCAGCTCGACGATCTGGACGTCGTGCTGTTCGACGTGCAGGACGTGGGTGCGCGCTACTACACGTTCGTCAACACCATGGCGCTGTTCATGAAGGCCATCGACGGCCGCGGGATCGAGTTCATCGTACTGGACCGACCCAATCCCCTGGGCGGCGAGCGCGTGGAGGGCCCCATGCTCGGGGGAGGATACGAGTCGTTCGTCGGCGTACTGCCTGTGCCGGTCCGGCACGGGTTGGCCGCGGGCGAGTTGGCCATGCTGTGGCATCGCACGCAGGGGCTCGACGCGCCGCTCTCGGTCGTGCAGATGGAGGGCTGGCGCCGCAACATGCTTTTTGGCGACACCGGCCAGCCCTGGGTGCCGCCGTCGCCGAACATGCCCACCGAGCGCACGGCCGCGGTCTACCCCGGCATGTGCCTGTTCGAAGGCACAAACGTGTCCGAAGGCCGCGGCACGACGACCCCCTTCGAACTCATCGGCGCGGACTTCGTCGACGCGGACGAGCTGGCCGACGCCATGAACGCGCTCGCACTGCCGGGCGTGTGCTTCCGGCCCATGTACTTCATCCCCACCTTCCACAAGCACGCCAACACCACGGTGGGCGGATTGTACACGCACGTGACCGACGCGGCCGCGTTCGAGCCGTTCCGGGCCGGCGTGGCGCTCGTGAAGGCGGTCCACGACCTCTACCCGGCCGCGTTTGCATTTCGCACGGAGGTCTACGAGTTCGAGACCGACCATCTCGCGTTCGACCTGCTGTGCGGCGGATCGACGATCCGGACGCTGATCGAGGCCGGCGCCCCGCTCGACACGATCGCCTCGACGTGGGATGCGGACCAGGCGCGATTCGCGGAGACCAAGCGCGACTTCCACCTCTACGAATCTTGACGCCCTCTCCGGGGGCGGACTGATGGCGCAGACCGTGGCGTATGGGTATGATGCAAGAGGCGTGCGCCCGGTCTGGGACGGCCCCGGACTGCGCCCCTTTCCTGATGCCTTTCCAAGGAGGCCCCCCCATGTCCCCCGTCCCCGTGATCACCCTCCTCTCGACGCTCGTGCTCGCGGCCGACACCCAGCCCACGAAGCTGACGATCAAGACCCCTGAACTCGTCGTGACCATGGAGGCGAAGTCCTCGTGGACGATTCGGTCGGTCGAGTTCCAGGGCGCCAAGCTCATCGAGCCCAAGGGGGGCCAAGGCGCGGTGCTGCTGCCGGCCGGAGGCAAGTGGGTCGGGTCCGCCATGGGCAAGGACGTGACCGAGCCCGTGACCGCGTTCGACATCGTGAGCGGGCAAGTGGAGCGCCACGCGGACGGAAGCGCAATCGCCCGCGGCGACCAAGTGACGATCAAGAAGGAGTCCAAGCTGGGCGGCTTCACGCACGCGGCAGTGACGACGTTCGAGGCCGACCGCTTCGTGCAGTCGCACCGGTTCGTAGCGACGGAGGAGGTGAACGCGCGGACCTTCTACGCGTTCATCTACTCGTTCACGACCGCGGCGCAACAGTGGGCCGGCCAGCCGATGTCGGGCGCGCTGCGCCGGGGCACGTTCCATCAGGCCGGGGACCACGCGCCGAGCGCGCCGTGCCTGTGGCTCGCGCAATACGACGCGAAGTCGGGCAAGGGCGCGCTGATCTATTTCAAGACTCCCTTCGCCGGCCGCGGTGCGTCCACGGAGTTCTGGGACGCCAAGAGCTACCACAAGTTCCTCGCGCAGCCCCTGCGCGGCAAGATCGCGAAGGGCACGGAGCTGGACTACACGATCGTGGTCAAGTTCTTCACCGCGCCGGCCGACACGTGGGTGGACGACGTGAAGGTCTTCGTGAAAGACCTCGAAAAGGAGTTCCCGCCCATGCCTGCCCAGCAACCCGCGCAGCCCAAGCTCTACGGCGAGGGCGTGCCGGAGACCGGCGACTTGGTCTGCAAGACCGCTCACTACACCGTGCAGTTCGTGGCCAAAGCCGCGTGGACGCCGCATCGCATGGACTACGACGGCCAGACGTTCGCCGGGCCCACCGGGTGGTACGGCACGGTGCTCGTGCCCAAGGGCGGGCGATGGTGGGGCACCGGCCACACCGAGGGCGGCAAGGAAATCGTGCACTCGCTCAAACTCACGGTCGACGGCAAAGAACAAGGCTTCGGCCCGGGTGCGGTCGTGAAGGGCAACAAGATCACGCTGTTGAAGGAGTCCACGATCTGGAAGCTCAAGGCCACGGTCGAGGTCACGATCACCGACGACTACATCTTCGAGCGCACGCGACTCGAGCCGACCGAGGACATCGAGATGAGTCTGATGTACTACTTCATGCACTGCTTCATCCCGAGCACAACGCAGTGGGCAGCGGAGCTGCCGGGCGGCGAGTTCGAAACCGGCGCGCTGGACCACAACAAGGGCTTCAGCATCAACAAGGACACCCGGTGGGTCGCGCAGTACGAGCCGGACATGGGCTTGAGCATTCTTTGCTACACGCCGAAGGTGATCGCCGGCAACCGCAGCGCGAGCAAGATCTGGAACCAGCCGCACTACCACAAGCTCTACTACCAGCAGAACCGCGGGCAAGCGTTCAAGCAGGGCGAGAAGCTCGACTACAGCGTGGTCGTGCAAGCCGTGCCGGGCGAGACGGGCGACTGGGCCAAGACGAAGCAGGCGGCCGCCAAGCTGAAGGAGTTGTTCCCTGAAGGCGAACGGCCGGAGTGACACCACCAGGCGTCCGGCTGCGGGGCTTTTTAGCCCCGCAGCATCCGCCTTTAGAAAGGCCACCAACGAATTCAGGTAACACTTCAGCCGATTGCAACAGCCGTTGGCCCCATGAACGTGCGCGAGTTCGATGGACAGCGTTTCCGCTTGACGCAACGCTGTTTGGAAGCCCAACGGGCTTCCGGCTTCTAGCCCAGGGTTGCGGCCGTAGG
>JAJRTI010000315.1 GCA_024278415.1 Planctomycetota bacterium
AACATACGGCGTGCGGGGCATCTTCTTCTGGGACGAGACCTTCACGCTCAACCAGAAGCGCGCGGAGCAGATCTGCGACGCGATGGCCGCGGCCGGCCTGGGCCTGGAGTGGCGCTGCCTCACCCGCATCGACTGCGTGAACGCGCGGCTCATCGAGAAGATGGCCGCGGCCGGATGCAAGCTCATCGAGTTTGGCATCGAGGCCGGCGACGCCGGCGTGCGCAAGGAGCTGCACAAGAACTTCACCGACGAGGAGGCCGTCGAGGTCGTGCGCGTGGCCAAGCGCAACGGCATCCGCGTCAACTGCGACATGATCGTCGGCATGCCCTGGGAGACGCGGGCTACGCTCGATGCGACCGTGTCGCTCGCCAAGCGCCTGGCCGCGGACAACCTCCACCTGACCATGGCGTTCCCGTACCCCGAGACCGAGTTCCACCGCATCGCGACCGAGGAGGGACTCATCGAGGTCGACGACCTTTACGATCTCATGGTCGAGGAGCGCGTGCGCGTCGGCGCCAAGCCGGTCTGCCGCACGCGGGAGCTGTCGTGTGAGGAACTCGAAGCCGCATGGGTAGAGGTGCGCCGCCAGATCGACCGCTACTACACGCGGCACAGCGTGCTGCTCAAGCCCTGGCAGTTCATCGGCCCGCTGAAGGACGCGTTCGCCCGCGGGGAGGGGCTCAAGGCGATTGGGAAGGGGATCAAGTTGATCCGCGGCAGGCTGTGATTGTGTGCGGGTGAATCATCTGGTACACTCGCAACCGGTTTCGTTCAGGAGATCGGCGTGGCTCCAATCACCCAGCTTGGCCGAGAAACGCTCACGACCGACAAAGTCTGTCGCCGCCTGCGAAGCGTCATCGGGCAGCACGGCATCCGCCGGTTCGTGCTCTTTGGCTCCTTTGCCCGCGGCACACAGACCGCCGAAAGCGACGTCGATGTGATCGTGATTGGCGATTTCAAGGAGCGGTTTCTCGACCGCTACCTCACGGTTCTGCCGATGCTCCACGAGTTGCTTCGCCCGCACGCGGCGGAGCCGCTGATCTACACGCTGGACGAGTTCGAGCGTCTCCGCTCAAGGGCGGGTGGCATCGTCGTGACCGCGTGCAAGGAAGGGATCGAGATCGATGTCGACGGAAAAGCATCGGTTTGAGGCCGAACGCTGGATCGCCCAAGCGGGAGAGGACTTGGAAGCTGCGCGTGTCTTGAGCGAGGGTGGGCGTTACGCCCAAGCATGCTTCTATAGCCAACAAGCGGCGGAGAAGGCACTCAAAGGGGTGGGGTGGCTCC
Source organism: Planctomycetota bacterium (assembly GCA_024278415.1). Next base: position 1,288 of record JAJRTI010000315.1, read on the forward strand.
AAGGTGAGGATCTGTGGGGTCATTCGTTAGTCAAGCTTTGTGAGAAGCTCGCGGGACTGGGCGTGGAGGTGGGGGCGAGGCAAGAGGATCTAATCGCCTTGGACCGGCTCTACATCCCGACGCGCTATCCCAATGGGCTGCCTGATATCATCCCGCAACAAGGCTTCCTGAAATCGGATGCAGAGGAGGCCATCGCGCGGGCCGAACGTGTGGTCGGTCTGGCCAAGGCGGCCCTCTGAGGCCGAGCCGTCGGGCGACGCGCGGCATCTTTCCTCCACCTTGCCCTTGGTGCGACGGCTTCCGCTCAATCTGCAATCTTCAACGCTCAATGCCCGGAGGCAACTGAATGCAGGCTCTCGTCTGGAACGGCAAAGACCAACTCGACGTGCAAGACGCGCCGGAGCCCGAGCCGCAGGAAGGCGAGGTGCTCGTGCGCGTGTCGCACGTGGGCATCTGTGGTACGGACCTGCACATCTGGCGCGGCATGCACCCGCGCGCGACGCCGCCGCTCATCATGGGCCACGAGTTCTCCGGGACCATCGAGGCCCTCGGCCCGGGCGTCGATGGCTTCAGCGTCGGCGACCGCGTCGCGCCGTACCCCGTGCTTGAGTGTGGCCAATGCGATCTGTGCGCGGCGGGGGATGGACATCTCTGCGGCTCGCTGGGTCTGATCGGCATCGACCAAGACGGCGCGATGGCGCCGCTCGTGCGTGTGCCGGCGCCCAAGCTGCACCGCGTGCCTGATGGCGTGGACCTGAAGCTCGCGGCGCTCATGGAGCCCGCGGCCGTGGGCGTGCACGCGACCGGAAAGTCGCGCGTGTGCGAGGCCAAGACAGCGGTTTTCATCGGCGCAGGGCCAATCGGCTTGTCCGTGGCTATCGCGGCTCGAGCGCGAGGTGCGCAGGAGATCTTCGTTGGCGACGTGGCCGACTACCGCGTGGGCGTGGCGCAGGAGTTGGGTTTCCGTGGAGTCAACGTGGCGAAGGAGAGCCTCCTCGACACTGTGCTCGACGCGACCGGCGGCAAGGGCGCGGACGTGGTCTTCGAGTGCACTGGCATCGTCCCGGCGGCCAAGGGCCTCACCCAGCTCCCCCGCATCGGCGGTCAGATCGTCATCGTCGGCATCTTTAGCGAGGAATGCCCGGTCGCCCTGCGCGACGTGGCATTCAAGGAACTCGACGTGGTCGGCGTGCGCCACTACTACCCCGACGAGTTCGACGAAGCGATCCGCTGGGTCGCCGAGGGCCGCTTCGACGCCGCGCCGCTCATCACCGACGTGTACCCTCTC
>JAJRTI010000316.1 GCA_024278415.1 Planctomycetota bacterium
CAGGCCCGTTCTCGCTGGAGAACCCCGACGAACTCCTTGCGCATGTCTCGCGCGGACAATGCTTCCAGCAGAATGTCTCTCGACTGGGCGGGTGGCGCGGCGTTGGCCAGGGCATCCTTCGCCGCTGATTCAGTGATGGCAAAAAGAGCGTATGAAACCAGCAACTGGATAAGGGGGCCGTCCTGTGCCACGTGCTCGCTCAGTCTGAGACCCGCCCAGACAAGCCGGTAGGCCTCCTCGGTCTCGCCGTCCTCGGCCGCGAGTGCTGTCGCACGCGTCAACAGCCGACACATCACTCGCACGTCCGACAGCACGTCGAGTTGCTGGTTCGTGGCCTTTTGCCAGTTGGTCGGGTCGAGTGGAAAGCGGCAGTAGGGCAACTCGGCTGCCTTCAGTATCAGCGCGAGCGCCTCTGCATCTTCCTTGAGGGCATGTCGGAGGGTTTCCTTCTGCTCCTCTGGCGAGCCGTACAGATCGGGATACCGTATCAACTTGCGGGCCTGTTCGTAGAGCAGCGCGGCATTCTCTTCGGGGGCGATTTGTCGCGGTGCTGGCGCGGTTCTCATCGACGATCGCACGCGCATGCCGAAGTATACGTTTGCGCCAACCACGACCAGAACTGCGAGCGCGATGAGAACCCCGAAGATGATCAGCGCCCACCGCAGCCACGTCATGGGCCCAGCCGTCGCGCCTCGTTCCTGCTCGTCATGTCGTGGCATGGATTGCCTCCGTTCTCGCTTCATGGGATGCGCGTCATGGGAATGGGAGGGACGCGAAGCGGGTTCATCCAACCGGCAGTGTCACGCTACCGCTGCGTCAGCCGTAGCACCTCCAGGTTTCGGCCGTGGATGATGAGAGGGAGCCGGCCCCCGCGGAGCGAGAGTGGCGCGTTGGGCATGCGGTCGCCTTCGGGCTTGTCCTTGGGCCCAAGGATGGGGTGGTCGAGCGCGCGGGCGATCTGCGTGCGCGCGGGATCGAAGCCCATGCGCGCCAGGTCGATCTGCACGTCCACCTGGCGCGGCTCCGTGGCCCAGTTGGCGACCACGAGCAACGCCTGGCGCTCGCGGCGCTTGAGGTAGACCGTGGCGAGCACGTCCTTGTCGCCAGTGCGCACCGGCGACTTGGGCGACCAGTAGGGCAAGAACTCCGAGTCCGTCCAGAAGGGATCGGTCACGTCCCACACGCGCCACATGCCCACTCCGCCCTCGGTTGGCAGCGTCCAATGCGGCAGGCAGTAGGCGAGGATTGTGCAGAGCGGGACGCGGCCGCCGAATCGTTCGCCGCGGTAGTAGTGGTGGAAGCAGTACCACGTGTAGGGCGTGCCGTACTGGATGCGCATCTCCCGCGCGCGGAAAATCTCCGGGGTGAGCCGGTCGTACTGCTTGTCCAGTTCGCGGCACCAGTCTTCGCCTTGGGTGACCACGTCCACGTAGCCCGCGACCGCGGCCACGGGCATGCCATGCCGGAAGAGGACCGCGTCGCGGCCGTTGGATTTGTTCACGACGTAGAGCCGCTGGTAGAGGCGCCGGTTCGCGAGCACCGGCGCGGTGGGCCGCCACTCGCCGGACTGGGCGTCGCGGTATCCGCAGCCGTGGTAGCGGTTGCGGCAGGCGGTGACGCTGGACACGTCGAGGTAGAGCCCGCCGAAGCCGAGATCGTCCACGATTCGCCTCAGGCAGTCCACCTTGAAATCGCGCAACGACGGGCTGACCGGGCACGAGATAAAGTAGCCGCCGCGGGGGTTGCTGCCGATGCGGCTGGGCCGGCCTTCCAATTCCGCGCGGAACGGCCGCAGCGCGGGCACTTCGGTCGTGACCAAGTTCGTGCCGGAGTAGGGCACCATCTTCGTGCCGCCGTCGAGCAGCACCTTGTCCAGGCGTTCCACGATGGGCCGCGAGTAGAAGTGCTGCGGGTAGCTTTCGTACTTGAGCCCCCACATGTGGGAAGCGATGTAGATGCGGTTGCGCTCCTTGCCGTCTTTGAGCGCGTTGATGAGCGCGCTGCGTTGGTACGTCGCGTGCCAGGTCTTGGGCCCGGGTTTCGGCTTCACCGGCGTGGCCTGCCACATGTAGCGGTACGGCAGGCGGCCTTTGATCTCGTGGGGGCCGTCGATGAGATAGATGCGCAGCACGTTCGCGCTCGCGGCCCGCTCAACCTCGATGCGCTTCTCGCCCATCAGGTGCTCCTGCGTCTCGCACATGACCGACAGCCCGCGCTCGTCGTCGCCCACCCAGATCTCGTGGCACCACTGCTTCGGCCAGATCCAGCCGTAGCCAGAGAAGTGGCCGCCGGCGATGAGCACATCCTCGCGCGGCCCTTTCCAGCTGAGCAGCGCCGCGAACGCGCCGCGGTCGTCGAGCGTGCAGTTCCTGCCGCGCGCGTAGAGCGAACGGAAGGGGCCGAACGGGAACTCCAGCGCGAGGCTGTCGACCTGCACCGGCGCCGCGCTGGACACGCTGAACTCCCACAGCGCGAAGCCGTCGAACTCGACCGTGAGCTTGCCGGACAGCGCCAGCGCGCCGGCCTTGCCGCGCACTTGCCATGTCGCGGCGCGGTCGGTCTGGCTCAGGAGCTTCGCGGGCTCCATCCGCCACTCGACGCGGCGTCCGCCAATCACCACGCGCAGCCGCGGGGGCGCGGCGAACAGCTCCTTGCCCAGCGCGGTGATTTGCCGCGGCAGGCCCAGGTCGCCAAGGACGTACTCGCGTTGCGTGATGCGCACGCGTTTGCCGTCTACGTCGACCGGCGCCCACGGCGCGGGCACGCGGTCGGTGACGCCGAGCTTGTTGCCGAGCCACGCGGGCGGTTCGGGGATGGCGAACGACGCGACGGACCCGACAAGCGCCTTGCCGCCGGGCTGGGCCTTCAGGAACACCTTGGCCTGGTAACGCCCAGGCGCCAAGCCGGCGATAGGTATCGCCACGTCGCCGGCGAGGTGGCCGCCCGGCCACGCAGCGGTCGCGGTCCGGCCGGTGGGCGAACCGCCGGTGAAGAGCGCGGCTTCCGCCACGATGGTCTTTGGCAAGCCGGCCACGCGGCTTGCGTCTGCGTTGAGGTAAAGCGTGCCTTTCGAGAACACGGGGATCGCGGTGACGCGCAGCGCGGCGATCGCGGTGAAGGGGATCTTCTGCGACAGGAGCACCCGGCCCGTCGCGAGGTCGGTCGCGGTGATGTGGTAGATGAGCGGTGTGGTCTCGTTGACCTTGAGCGTGTCCGCGAGTTCGAACGGGACGTTCGTCCCGGCGGGGACGTCGATGCTCTTGAAGGACAGCGTCTTGTCCGAGTCCGCGAGCGCGGCCCGCGCGGAGACGCGCACGCCTTGGCCTGAGCACGCGCCCTTGATCGACAAGTCGCCGTTGCCCAAGTCGCCCAGCTCACGCACTTGCACGGCCGGCGCGGCGCTCTGGAACTGGGCCGCGGCGAAGGCCTTCACTTCCCGGAACCCGGTGCGGATCGGCGACCAACTGGTCCAGTCGACGCGAGAGCGCCTCTTGCCTTTGGGCACGCCGTAGTCGCGCGTGAAGTTGACGCGCCACGTCTGGCCCTCGACCGGCGGGGCGACGCCGAGGTCGGCGAACGGGATAGCGATTTCCGCGGTCCAGAGCCTTTTTCGGAAGCTGAGGATGCCGCCGATTTCCTCAGCCACGTCGCGAATCTGCTCCTTGAACTCCCAGCGGCCGTTCCAGCCGAAGTGGCCCTTCTCGCTGAGGTCGACGACGATCTCGCCGGGCCGGCCGAGGAATTGATACCATTGCCCGTCGGGCGGTACGAGCCAAATCTCGATGCCTTGGGACTGTTGCGTGCCGAGCGCGTCGCGCGCGCCCTTCTCAGGGACGAGGCGGCCTTCGTGGGGACAGCGGAACGCGACGTAGAGCTTCTTGGCGTCGAATCCCATGAAGACCGTGGCCTGCCGCGGGCTCCACTGCCGCGAGTCGAGCAGGGTGAAGCCGGTCACCGCGGCCGCGCGGCCCCACTCCTTTTCGCCGATGACGCCATCGAGCACCGGAGGCTTGCCGATGTGGGGAATGGTCAGCGTGGGGCGCATGTCGTTCCGATCGGCGGGAGCCGGCTCGGCCGCGCTGGCGGCGAGCGCGGCGAGGGGGACGACCGAGCATTGGTCGAGCGAAATCGTTCCCGACACGCGGATGTAGAACGACGTGAGGTCCGTCTTCTCAGTCTTGCCGTTCTTGGTGTAGGTGTCCTTGAGTTCGAAGTCCCAACTGACCCGGCGCCATTCGTTGCTCTTGATCGTGAAGTGGGGGCTGCTCATGCTCGCGAGCATCTTTTGCTTGACTGGCAAGGCGCGCCAGTTCTTGCGGATCGCGCCGACGCCGAATCGGACCTTGCCGTCGCCCTTGACCCATGCGGTGATGCGGCATTTGCCCTGGGGGAAGGACTTGAGCCTGCCCCACAGCCCGCGGGACCGGCTGGGCGCAAACGTGACGAACGCCACGCCGTGCTTCGACTCCTTTGGGTTGGTGACGAACTTCAGCCGGTCGCGTTCCTCCTTCGCGAAGCCCCATCCGTCCGGCGCGGCGCCTTCGCGGTTGGCGCGCTCGAAGCTGCCGTTGTAGAGCAACTGGACGCCGCGGGCATCGAGTTCGTCGTAGTCAGGCGCGGCCGCGAGGCAGTGGGCCGCGCACGCGAAGGCCGCGGCGGCAAGGGCGGATCTTAGCAACGCCTGCATGATTCGGTACTCCTTGAAGCTATAAGCAACGGGGCGTGATCTTGTGCCCCTCGTCTGGTGCTGGACATCGGCTACGTCGCCGTCAGGGCGTTCGTAGTAGGGCGATTCATCGCCCGTCGGTCGCCCTGGAGGAACGGGCGATGAATCGCCCTACTACGAACTACGTCACCTCGCGCCGAACCCATCGACAACATGTGTCGCTCGGTTCGCGCAGAGCGACTGCCCCGCGCCCGGCCGCGCGGACCTGGAGGTCCGCGCTCTCGTGGTTACGGACGTGGACGTCCGTGACCAGTGGCGATGGCGTGTCGCTCAATACTCATTGAAGTAATGCGGCGTGATTTCGCTCTTCACCGGCCAGCTCGCGCGGAACTCGTCGTTGTACAGCCCAATCTCATCGAAGGGGATGGGGCGGAAGCCGCTGCGCGTGTAGATGGGCGAGTCGCTTCTTAGGCCTAGTTGCCGCTTCGCGTAGTCGGTGAAACCCGGGTCGCCGCGGAAGGTCAGATTGTCGGTCCGTTCGTTGGCCCCGCGGTCCCCTCTGGTGAACTGGCCGCAGTTGACCGCTACGTTGCGCCAGATGAAGTTGCGGTCCGCGTTCTCCCCCATGTGCTCCAGCTCCGGGTAGCGCGTGGAGAAGGGAGGCTTGGTGATGTCCACGCCGTTGCGCGTGATCCTCGGCCCCGCGGCCGCCACGCGCGCCTTCCAGAGCTTCTCGCCCCAGGGAGAGAAGCTGATCGCGTACTTGCACTCGACAAACAGGTTGTTGTCCGCGATGTTGTCC
>JAJRTI010000317.1 GCA_024278415.1 Planctomycetota bacterium
ACGCGCAAGATCGCCGCGTCGTCCGCTCCAAGTATCTCGGCAAGCGCGGCTTTGCCTTTGGACTTGCGAAGCTGGGCGAAGAGCCGCGCGTCGCGCCACCCGTCTCGGTATCCGCAATAGGCCGGCGAGATTGTCACCCGCGCGGTGTCGGGATCGATCCACATGATGCGCTCGGTCTTGTTCCAGTGGTAGAACGCCCAGAGCCCATACCCGCTGAAGCCGTGGTAGAAGGTCATGATAGGATACGGCCACGAGGAGGAGTAAGGCCTTCGGAACGGGCGCGAGCCGCCGCCGTAGCACCACACCTCGTCGGTAGGGTCGATAGTGACGAGCGGTCGTCCATCAGCCGACTCGCGCCGGACCGTGAGCTTCAACTCGTAGCGGTGTTCTGTGGGCTCGCCTGTGGAGGGACTAATGTAAAGGTACGGGCCGAGCCTGCCAGCCGAGCAGACGATGCCGCGGTCCGTGTTGCCCCAGGGGCTTCCGCCTTTGCGGCGCAGCGGCTCGCCGTCCTCGAGCAACTCGAAAGTCTCGACGCTGTTGGGATCAATGGGCACGGCCGCGCCCGGGCCGAAGATCTTGCTGCCCCACGTCTCCCGCGCTCCGCCGTTGCGGTAGCGCCTCCACTTGCAGGTGATTGCGTGCGTCTGCTGCTCGAGCGTGAACCGCTTTTGCGTCAGCGCGAGGAAGTCGTCCTTCAGGCCGAACGAGAGCTGCCACTGGTCGCAGTACGGGTCCATGGCCTCGATGTGCTTCGCGGTGCGAGCGATCATGCCGGTGATGGTCGTGAACGGCCGCCAGCCCGCGGCCCGCGCGAGTTTGGCCGTCTCGATGTGCTGCGGGATGCGCTCGGGAGGGATTTCGTCGCTGATCTTGCAGAACATCCCCGTGAATCCCTTGCTCTCGAAGTAGCGCCGCATCTCGCTGTAAAACCACACGATGACCCGATCGGCCTCCTTTGTGCCAGGTTGCACGCGGCCTTTGCCGACAGCCGGATCGAGGAGCCGCCAGCTCAGTTGCCGGTTGGTTGGATACGGCATGTAGGTCTCCACGCGCGTCACGCCGTATCGCTTCGCCAGATCGAACCATGGGTCGTAATAGGAAAAATCAAGGTGGGGCAGACGGGCCAGGTCGATCCGCTGCGGCGTTGCTTTGGCCACGTCCGTGAGGGTGGCGTCGGTTCCCGCGATGCGGACATGGCGGAGGATTCGCGCCCAGACCGCGTTCCAGTCGAGCACGTCGCCTCCGATCTCCGCATACGTCTTGAGTATCGCGTCCAGGTGCTTCAGGCCCTCGTCGGTGACGTCGTACCCCTTGGTCCAGACGGGAAAGCCGCCGCAGTAGCCGCGCACGTGGAACGACCTGGCCGCGGCGACGCGCACCGGCCAAACGCGAAGCTGGATGGGAATGGAGACGGCCGCGTCGCCGACGCGCAACGTGAGGGGTATCGGATGCACGCCTGGTTCGAGGCCCTGGCTGCGCACGCGGAGCCAGAGCACTTGCTTGCCGCCGGGGAGCAAGGCGATCGGCGTCTTCGGGATGGGGAGCAGTTCGCGCCGGTCTGGGCCCGGGGTTTCCAGGAACACGGCGACCTGCTTGCGCCGGGGCTCCGGGACTTCCAGTCCTACGCGTGCGCGCAGCCGCTTCGTCGTGTTCAGCGTCAGCGCGAGGTATCGGCCGTCGTCAATGGGCAGATCGACTTCCCACGGCCGGGGCGGGCGCTGCTTCCACTCGTCTGCGCCAATGGAGAGCCAGAAGCCGCGGACGCGCTCCGCGTCGGTCACGCCAAAGCGTGTGGCTTCGTCCACCCACCCTGGCAACGGCGACAGGGACTTGCGCCGCGCGAGCTTCTTCACGCCTGCGGCCATGTCGCTCCATGAGGGCTCCGTCTTTGCTCCGGCCACGACGGTGAGCAGCACCGCGGCGCGGAGTGTCTGGCCCGCCGGGACGTCCTCGTAGATCCACTCGAACGTGGGGTACTGCTTGCTGCCGCGCCAGAAGTAAAACTTGCTCACGCCCGGCGCGTACGCCATGACGCCGTCGCCGGTGCTAGCGTCCCACAGCGCGGCGTACTCGGGCGGGACGGGGAGGTAGTACCCGGCCGCAGCGCTCGATGCGGCGACCGTCTTGCCGGTCCGCTCGTTCTTGCCGCTGACCCAGTAGAGGTGCGCCTCGGTCTGCGGGTGCGAGCCGGGCAGGAGGAAGTTGCGGATGAAGAGGCGGCGCGCGGCTTGCGTGCCGTTGCGGAACTCGTAGTCGACCTTGAGCGTGGGCGAGCCATCCCACGCGGCCAACAGCTTCACGATGCCCAGGCCCGACGGATGGGTCGCCTCCAACCGCACCACGGCCACTTCGGGCCCCGGCCGCATGATCGCCGCGCGGTAGCCGGCGCTGGTGAAGAACGCGCGGTCGTCCAGCGCGCCGCCGATCTCGTTGCGGCCCTTCCAAAGCGCGATCATCTCCCGGCCGCCTGGCTTGATCCGCCACGACCGAATCCTGCCGCCCGCGGCCGCGTCGATCACGATGCGGAAATGCTGGTTCTCGATCGTGTAGAGGTTGCGCTTCGAGGTGGCCGTTGCCTGCGGCCGCGCTACAGCAGGCATGAACAAGAGAAACAGCAGAGCTGTCAGCGCGGCCCGTCGGGTCCAGATCCATGCACGCATTGGCCATCCTCCTGTTGGGACGAGTGCGTCGAAGCAAGCCGGCATCGCCATCGCATGGCAGTGGCATGAGGATATCAAGGAGGCGGGACAATGCAAGGAGTCGACCTTGGCCGTAGCCCCCATCGCGGCCTTGACATCCCCGGGCGCCGGCAATAGAGTCGCTGCCCCCGGACCACCCAATTCGCATGCAGAGCGAGCCAACCATGAGTGACGTGCAAGAGAAGCTCGAACGCTACCAAGCGGCCGCTCGTCGCGCCGCGGACTTCACCCTCTCCTTCCAGCAACCGGATGGCGGCTACATCTGGGAGGGGTTGGTCAAGGACGCCTACCATAAGCAAACGTACGCATGGCTC
>JAJRTI010000318.1 GCA_024278415.1 Planctomycetota bacterium
CGGCGAAGTCAAGCTTCACGCGCTTGGCCTTCACGAACTCGCCCAGCGCGTAGTCGCCGTAGTCCACCCCGCCCGGCAGCACGCCCTGGAGCGCGTACATCTCCGGGTCAATCATGAACCCGTCGATCTGGAACGCGTCGCCTTGGAGCATGCGCGCGACGCGCAAAAACCTCGCCTCGACGACCCGCGTCCAGTACACGTCGTCCGTGGGGCTGAACGTGTCGCCGTTGTTGTAGCGCCTTGGGTTGCCCCGCAGGCCGTCCCGGATGTTGCGCATGGACCCGCCCATGTTGAGCATGTAGAAGAAGTGCAGGCCCAGACGTTTCGCGGTGCGGGACGACTCCAGGAGCAGGTCCAGCGACTCCACCACGTGGGGCACGCGCTGGCCCGGCTTCAGGCGCGACCGCAGCGCTTCGTCGCCGGACGGGTCGTTGGCGATCTCGATACGCGCAATGATCGCGTTCATGCCGCACTGCTTCGCGAGCGGGTAGTACTCGAGCGGCGGGCAGTAGTTGTATCCCGCCCGGATTTTCTCCTTGGCGATCCACGCGAGCTTGGGCGACATGCGCGCTTCGACGTCGCTACGCGGCGCGGCCGCAGCGAGCGTGGGCAGTGCGATGGCGAGGGCGAGTGTGACGTGGCTGGGGGACATGGCGGGATGCTCCGTTTGTGCGCTGGGGTACCGCCCCAGTATGCCATCGCATTGCTGCGGCCACAACGTCCGACACCTTCCCCCTCTGGGGGAAGGCCGGGATGAGGGTCCGCTCCCCCGCCCTGCCAAGGCGTCCAAGGAGTGCTTGTCTGCCCGTAAGCGCCGTGATATGCTGCGAATGCGTTAGCGACGGAGCCTCGGTGCGCGGCACTCTTTGCACGGGCAAGGACATGGCAAACAGAGCGAAGAAGAACTGCCTGTTGAGTTTCCCAGAGCGGCTGTCCGCGAGAGGTGAGCCATGACACCCGAGTCGCTGAGCAGACTGCTGCGGAAGTTGATGATGCTGCTTGACGAGACGGAGTGGGTGGAGTTCAAGGAGGCCAAGAGCAACTGCGACTTCGACGATCTGGGCAGGTATTTCTCGGCCCTGAGCAACGAAGCGAACCTGAAGGGGCAGACCGCAGGTTGGCTCGTGTTCGGCGTGACGAACAAACCGCCTCGGAGCATCTGTGGATCCAACCCAACGCCACCCTTTTCCCGACGGAGGTCACGCAGTACGATACATGGGTCATCCGTGAGGCCTTGCACAACTGCATCGCGCATCAGGACTACCCCCAGGGCGGCCGGATCAACGTGGTCGAGGAACCTGAAGCCCGCCTCTTCACCAACGTTGGCGAGTTCCTGCCGGGTAGCGTGGAGGAGGTGATTCGTCGCGATGCGCCAATGGAGGTCTATCGGAACCGGTTCCTCGCGCAGGCCATGGTCAACCTGAACATGATCGACACCATTGGCAGCGGAATCAGACGGATGTTCACGAGGCAGCGGGAGCGTAACTTCCCCATGCCGGACTACGACTTGGCTGAACCGAACCGGGTGAAAGTGCGAGTCGTCGGGAAGGTGCTCGATGAGAAGTACACGCGCATGCTGCTGACAAGGACGGACCTCGACCTCATGGACGTCATCGCTCTCGACAAGGTGCAGAAGCGCAGGCCATTGACACAACGCGAGTTCAAGTCGCTGAAATCACAGAAGCTCGTGGAAGGACGGCGGCCCATCTTGTTCGTATCAGCGGAGGTCGCCGCCGCCACAGACACTAAGGCAGACTACATCAGGAAGCGCGCGTTCGATAAGACGCACTTCAAGGAGATGGTGCTCGCCTACCTCCGTAAGTACGGCGAGGCGAAGCGCAGTGAGATCGACAGGCTGCTCTTGGACAAAGTCTCAGACGCCCTGACGCCCAAACAGAAGAAGCAGTTCATCACGAACCTGCTTCAGCAGATGCTCCAAGAGGGGGCTGTCACTGCTGACGGTTGGACTCGCGCCGCCAAGTGGGTTTTGTCTAACCCCCCCATCGGAACGCGAGGGTTAGACAATGCCTGAGACAAAGAGTCGGCGTACAGGATGGCGTAACATACTGCAAGCGCTTGTGGTATGGTTTGTGTCCGTGCACACATGAAGGAGTGGGCTGGCGTCAGGGTACCGCCGCGGCTCGTGGTCGATGACGGGTTGACGCTGACGTACCCGATACTCGCTGAAGGCCACTGCGCCCTTGGCCTCCACGAACTCGCCCAGCGTGTAGTCGCCATAGTCCACGCCGCCCGGCAGCACGCCCTGGAGCGCGTACATTTCCGGATCGATCATGAACCCATCGATCTGGAACGCGTCGCCTTGGAGCATGCGCGCGACGCGCAGGAACCGCGCCTCGACGACTCGGGTCCAGTACACGTCGTCGGTGGGGCTGAACCTGTCGCCGTTGTTGTATGCCCCGCAGGCCGTCCCGGATGTTGCGCATGGACCCGCCCATGTTGAGCATGTAGAAAAAGTGCAGGCCCAGACGCTTCGCGGTGCGGGACGACTCCAGGAGCAGGTCCAGCGACTCTACCACGTGGGGCACGCGCTGGCCCGGCTTCAGGCGCGACCGCAGCGCGTGCAGGGGGTTTGCCGCCGGGCTCCGTTGCGCTTGTAGTAGGCCCGTAAGGGCCTTCCGCTCGGGTGACGATTCGCCATCGGAGCAGAGGGCGCCCTTACGGTCGCCACTACGAGCGGGCCGCTTCCACGCTCGCACAGCGGTGGCGTCGCAATCGACACTTCAGCCGTGACACGACACTAGTCCGCAAACACCCACTTCATGCGCACCTGCCACAGCAACGCGGTGAGTCTTTCGATGGTATCGAGGTACGCGTCTTCAGCCTTGATGTTGACCTGCCCGGTCTTGAGTTGCGCGCGCAGGGCGTCGAGTTGCGCGGCGGTGGCGGCAAACTGTGTGGCTTCGGGCTGGGCGCTGGGAGTTTCCTTGATCATCTGGTCGAACTCGCGGCGCAGCTTGGCGAAGTACTCCGGCCGGAGCTTCCGGGCATGTAAGTCCAGCGCGCGCAGGCGCTCCCGCGCGATGGGGAATTGCGCGCGCAGGTAGGGGATGAGGTCGGCGTTTTTCTTGTGCAATCCGCTCCAGAAGGCAAAGCGCATCTCCTTGCCTCCGGGCTTGGCCCACAGTTCCCAATGAGAGCCGTAGCGGGTAACGTTGAGTTCCGACCTGGCGACCCCATCGCCGAGGACCAAGCCTCCGCAGCCGCCGGCCGCGGAGCCCACGCCCAGGTCGTTCTGCTCATCGTAGAAAATGATCGCCGACTCGCGGGCGGGATCGAGCGTGGCCTTGGCCGGCGCCTTGATCGCGCGCACGGGCGTGAGGCCAACCCGGGCGCCGTTCTTGGCGTAGCAACTCGGATAGCACGAGAGCCACACCTTGAGCACGTCGACCTTGTCGCCCTTGGGCACTTGCACGATGGAGGCGTAGAGCGGCTCTTGCCCGGGCACGACGATGAAGCGCACGCGCACCCAGGCGTTGGGCAGTTCCCAAAGGAACTCCGACATGCCGCGCTCGCCGGAGTCGAGCGCGCAGATGCGGCGCTGCGCGAAGTTGCGGCCCTCGTAAGCGCCCACGGAGAAGTTGAAGAAGCCGTTGGAATACCAGTTCGCCGCGTCCGGCCCCATCATGCCGATCTGGCCTTCGAGCGCGATGGCTTCGGGCGCGTGGGACTTGTCGTAGCAGGCCCAGTGCTGGAGCGTGTACGTGATGGGCTCGGACACCATCTGCACGATCCACTTCTTGGTGGGGTGGTTCACGTGGCCCGGGTAGGCGCCGATGTGCTGCGGCCGGGCGGGCGCGGCGCTGACCGCGGCAGGGGGCCACTCCGCCGCGGGGGCCGCGGCGAGCCACAGCGTAGCCGTCGCCAAGGCGAAAACATGGGTCAGTAGGGTCGTCATTGCTGAGCCTTTCGGGCAAGAGCGCGCGTGCCGGCGTCACTTCACTGGCGCCACCGCAAGTTCGTCGAGATACCCGGTCACGGTCGCGCCGTTCCCACTGTGGATCCACACCCGGAGGAACACGGTTCCCCCCGGCGGAGTGAAACGAAACGCGAAGGGGCTCCACTCGCCGATGGACTTGCCGACCGAACCGATGCCGCTGATCCAGCCGCGCGGATCGGTCTTGTTGAGCACGCGCATGTTCGTGTCGTAGTACTTCATGTAGAGGCCGACGCCGGAGCCTTTCTCGCCGAAATACTTGCCGCGCAGTTCGTATTCGCCGGGTTGGTCGATGCGCATGCGCGCGGAGCTGGCGCTCGATCCGCGATCTTTCCCCGGGTCCACGATCTTGAGCGACTGCTTGCCGTCCGAAGCCTGCTCGGTCGAGAGCGTGCTCATGCCGCGGTCGGCGAGCGACCAGCCCCACGCGCCGAGTTCGAAGCTCCCGTTGCGCAGAAGCTGGCCTCCGCCCGCGTCGCCAAGGGTGGCCGGGGTGATCGTCACGCGAATCGTCGCCTTGTCCACCGGCTCCTTCAGGTCGATGCCGATGCGGTACGCCTGGCGCTTTGTGTCTTCCTTGATCTCCTCCCGTTTCAACTCGAACTCCGCGGACGCCTCGACATCGACCCGCGCGGTCTCCTCCAAGTCGAAGAGCAGGAACGACTTCTCGTCGAGTTTGCGCCATTGGCCAAACGTCATGACCGCGGTCCCGAAGGTCTGGGGCTCGGAGAACTCGACCTTGTCCGTGACCGTGAGCGAGCCCTCGCCGGCGCGCGAGTAGACAAACGTGCGCTCCAGCTTTTTCACAATCGTCACGCCGTACGCCTTGCGCAGGTCCAGCACGAACGTGTCCGCGTCGTCGGTGAACTCCGTCTTCACCACCTCGCCTCGCGCGGCTCGGCCGACGCGCTGGAGTTGGCCGGCCACGACCGGCACGGGGTGGCCGTAGGAGTTGAGCGCGTTGCTCACGTAGCGTTGCTTGCTGAACGTGCGCGCGGTGTACGTCTCCGAGCCGATGTCCACACAAAGGGCCTCTGCGCCAACGACGGCCACGTACGAGCCCACGTCGTTGTGGTTGTGGTGTTCGCCGTTGTGCCCGCCCTTGAGCGCCACGGCCAGGCGACACTTGCTGCCTTCCGCCGGCCGGCAGATGAGGATGCCGGCCTTGTCGAACCAGGTGCGCAGGCCTGGCCCCGCGCCGGCAGTCTTCGCAGGTGTGGCCTGCGATGCGGAGTTGGGGAACGCGTAGAGCAGCGCGATGGGGAACGCGCCGCGCGGCGCGGGCGCGGCCTGCTCCCACCGCCGCAGCCCCAGGCCCAGCCGCCGGCTCACGAACCACATGATGTCCCCGCTCGGCCGCGAGGTGGGGCTGCAATCCGCAAACGCCGGGTACACGTTGTTCATGATCTCGATCTTGGCGCCGAACATGGCCGCCGCGCGCACCTCCGGGCGGGCGAGCAGGTCGACTTGGCCGCCAGTGGCTTGCCAGATTTATTCGCAGAGTTGCACGTAGCGGCCGAAGCCATAGTTCCAGTACCCCACACCCTCAGAGCAATAGCCGTCCGACGTGAACCCGCGAAGGAAGTTCTTCGAGTACTGCTCGGCCGCAACGATGAACGACGCGCGATCCAGCTTGGACTCGACCCTGGCAAGGCCGGCGCCGGTTACGCCCGCGAGGCAGACCGCGTTCCAGTTGTTGGTCGTGCGCATCCACCAGTTGACGCCGCGCTTGCCTTCGACCATGTCGCGATAGGGGTCGAGGATGCGGCGCTTGACCTCGCTGCGCATGAGCTGCCTGGTGTCGGGGCTGAGCTTGCCGCCCATGACGTAGTCGATCGTGGCGAACGTCCAACCGAGCCCGGACGAGAAGAGGTCGATGTCGATCTGCTTGCGGTGGAAGTTGCGCAGCCCGCGGTCGTGCGCGGGCATGACCCACGTGCGCTGGGCGCAGTACGCGCGGATGATCTCCCCGAGCGGCTTCAGGAACCGGCCCTTGCCTTCGAGGCACTCTGCCATGGCGAACGCGCTCACGCGGCGCGACCACTGGCCGTTCACGCGCTGCCAGCGCGTGCGGTTGCCGGTCTTGGAGAAGTCGAGGTAGAGATCATCGGGCATGTCCGGGATGGGCGTCTTCGCCAGCTTCTCCGCGCTCGATGCCGCGCCGCGCAGCGCCGGGTGTTTGGCCAGCGCATCCCAGGCTTCGCGGTCGGTGATGGGCTTGCCGAAGCCTGCGGGCTGGTCGGGAAGCATCGCGGCGACGGCTTGGACGCGCTGGGCGTCGAGCTTCTTCCACTGGGCGTTCGCCTCGTCTGTGCTACACATGAGGGCTCCAAGGAGGAAGGCGAGGGCGTGTGAAGAGGTGCGGGGCTTCATGCCGGTTCCCTACAGTGGACGCGAGAGCAAGCGACGCGTGGTGCGCCCATGATATGGCCGCAAAACACTTTCCGCAACCCGCACCTGGGTGTGCAGACGAATCCCGCGCCCGCGGAACCCGAGCCGCGTGGGGCTTCGTTCGTTCCTTCTGGCAGGTCGCCCGCATGCTGGCGCACGCGGCTACGATGGCCGCTCCCGGTGGGCCCAGCCCGCCGACGCGATCGAGTTCGTGCGGTACCCCCCATCGCAGCCCCAGCGCGTCGTGCGGGGGGATGGCGCCGTCTAATGAAATCGGTCTCTCTCTCCGGCCTGGGTTCGACGCGGCCGGCGCGTCGCCCAATTCGCCTAGCCCAGTTCCTCGCCTGGCGCTACTGGGCGCCGGAAACACCGTCGGCCATGCGGAGCGCATAGAGCGCCGCGTTCCGGGCAGCAAGGCGCAGGCGGACCTTCTGCCCCACGAAGCCGCTCAAATCGGCCTTGCCCTTCCAGCGCAGCGGCAGATCGAGTCCGTCTTCACGGATGGGCTCGCAGTCGTTTTTGGTGAAGCCGGGGACGGGCCGGCCATCGCCATGCACGAGGGCCGCGCGCACCTGGCCTTGGGCCGCGTCCGCGTTCAGGAGCAGGCAAGGCCTTTCGAGGACGAACGGCCGGGTGAGGAGTTCGCCTTCGTCGTCGCCGGCGTGGTACCCAACCAGTCGGCCCCGCTTGATGATACCCAGCCCGAGACGCATCTTGATCGTCTTGTCGTCGGTCATCATCTTGTATCCATGGCTCATGTTGAATGCGCCATAGTAGAAGTAAAGGTCATCGCCCATGCGGACGGGCGTGCCGGTCGGCAGGAAGCTGATGAGCCCGCTGTCCCAGTGGCCGAACTCGGGGTTGGAGTCGATGAGCGGCGTATCGAGCGGCTCGCGGCTCCAGTGGATGCCGTCGAAGCTATGCAGCAGGCGCACGTCCATCCAGCCTGGCACGTCCCGCGTCTCGTCGAGCAATTGCGCGAACCCGAGATAGAAATCCTGATACTGCGTCACGGTCATGCTGTAGAACTGCTTGTCCCGCCCGCGGGCCTTGGCCCGCTTGTCGGGAGTGCTTTGGGAGCGCACGGCCGGCGCGTCGCGGCCGTCGGTGTCGAGCACGCAGCGCGCGGAACTCCAGTCCCAGTGCACCAGATCGTCGCTCTCGATCCTGGCCACGAGCCGGTTGGCCCGGGCCGGGCCGGCGTGGATGTTGGGATGCGGGCGATGATAGAGGGCGTATCGCCCGATCCTCGGGTCGAAGAGGAAGTTGTTGAACGTGTCCGAGCCGGCCGGCCGGAAGCAAGGGTTCTCGGGGTACGCGGTCCAGCGAAGGCCGTCGTCGGAGTAGGCGAACGACCCATCGTGGAAGAGCGCGGTGAACCGGCCGCGGGTCCGCGGGGCCGGGGCCAGCTCGCGATCGATGACGCTGAAGTTCCACATGCCCTCCTGGCCGCTCACCTTGCGGCCCGCCGCGTCCACGTCATGCGCGGTGAAGATGACGTTGTTCGCTTTGCTGCCGTCGAACTCCTTGAGTCCGAGGTTGGGCAGCGTCCAATGGATTCCGTCCGTCGACTCCGCATACCGAAGCGCGTACTCGCGGGCAGAGCCCTTGTGCCCGGGAATCTTGCGCCGGGTGACGTACCACATGCGCAGTTTGCCGTCCTTGGCCTTCAGCACGGTCTGTGCGGAGTGGCAGTCGGCGATGATGGGGTTGCCGGAGTACTTCGTGACCGGTGTGACACGACGTTCGAGGAAGTGCGTGTCTTCGATCGCGCGCGTGTCGATGAACTCGATGGCTGTGCGCTTGGGCAGGCCGGGAGCCGCGCCGGCATGGGCGGCCAGTATGCCGGCAAGGGCTGCGAACAAAGCGAACGTCCAGGGCGTCATTGTTTCACTCCTCAACGAGGGGCGGAAGTGATGTTGGCCGTGCGGCGACAGTAGCAAGGCCGCGCACGAAGTGTCAAGACACGCGTGCCGCCCTTGATCCCGCCCGCGGCCGCGGGATATACTCGCGTGCCTCTGTGGCCCGCGCACAGAGACGGGCCGTGTCCCATGCTTCTCCTCTGCGCGCCCGTCCACCACCTGTTCGAGAAAGGCCTATCGCCATGAGAATGCGCGCCATTGCAGCCTTGTTGATCGCGGCCATGATCGCGGCCTTGACCCTGAACGCTGACGCGGCTGACGCGAAGGTGAGAAGGACTCGGCGCAAGCGCCGGCCCAACCCCGCGCTCAAGCCCATCGAGCCGGTCGAGGGGCTGCCCAACGTGCTGCTCATCGGCGACTCGATCTCTATCGGCTATACCATACCGACGCGCGCGATCCTCAAGGGCAAGGCCAACGTCCACCGCATTCCCACCAACGGCGGCGACACGCGGCGGGGCAAGCGGAGCATCGACAAGTGGCTCGGCGAGCGCAAGTGGGACGTGATCCACTTCAACTGGGGCCTGCACGACCTCAAACGGCTGGACGGCCAGAACGTGCAGGTGCCCATCGAGGAGTACGAGCAGAACCTGCGCGAGATCGTCGCGCGCCTGAAGCAGACCGGAGCCAAGCTCATCTGGGCTAGCACCACTCCGCTCCAGGACGTGCCGCTCAAGCCGGTGCGGCTGGATTCGGACGCGGTGAAGTACAACGCTGTGGCCAAGCGGATCATGGATGAGAACGGCGTGGCCATCAACGACCTGTACGCATTCGCCATGCCGCAGCTCCTCGACATCCAGCGCAAGGCGAACTGCCACTTCTCTCCCCAAGGCTCGAACGCGCTCGCAGAACAAGTGGCCGCGGCGATCGAGAAGGCGTTGGCGCCGGAGTAGCGGTTGCCGTCGTTCGCCTAATCGTTCACGCCATCGACCACGTGAACAAACATGATCGGATCGCGGCCGGGCGAGCGGCCCACTCGGGCCGCGCTTGAAACGCCGGCCAATAGGGCGATATCATCTCGCTGCGCCGGTTCCCACGGACGGGAGTGGCGCTGCACCAGAGGAACGAACCCGGAGCTACCCATGCGCGCAGTACAGATGCTTGGCGGCAGCAAGCTGATCGTGAAGGACTACCCCGACCCCAAGCCTCAGCCGGGCGAGGTGCTTGTCGAGATCAAGGCGTCGGGGCTTTGCGGGAGCGAGTTGAAGAGGTTCAAGAAAGAGGGCCTCGTGCAAGACATGAACGGCGGCCACGAGTCCGCGGGCGTCGTCGTCGAGGCCAACGACTGCAAGCACATCAAGCCGGGCGACCGCGTCGGCATCCACGCGGTGCGCGGGTGCGGCGAGTGCGAATGGTGCGTGAAGGGCATGTACACGTACTGCGACCACAAGCTCCCGGTGAGCGGCGGCACGCACGCCGAGTTGTTCACCGCGCCGGAGCACGTGTGCGCGAAGCTGCCCGAGGACGTATCGTTCGACGTGGGCATGTTGCTGTCGGGCGACGGCCTGGGCGTGCCGTTCCACGCCAACAAGCGCCTCCAGACTCGCGGCGGCGACACGGCGTGCGTCGTGGGGCTGGGGCCCATCGGCCTGGGCAACGTGCTCGTGCAGGCGTTCATGGGAGCGGAGGTCATCGCGGTCGACCTCAACCCCTACCGCATCGACTACGCCAAGAAGCTGGGCGCGGCGCACGGGGTGAACGCGAGCGAAGCCGACCCCTTCGAGGTCGTGAAGGATCTGACCCACGGCCGGCTCGCGGACATTTGCATCGAGGCCGTGGGCTGCCCGGACACGCTCAAGCTCGCGCTCAGGTGTGTGGGCAAGGCCGGCACGGTCATGGCCTGCGGCGAGCAGGGCGACGTGCCGGTGAACGTGAGCAGCGACCTCATCCGCCGGGACATCGCGCTACTGGGGAGCTGGTTCTACCACTTCTGCGAGTTCGGCGAGATGCTCCAGCTTTACCATCGCGGCCTGCGCGTGGCCGACCTCATCTCCCACCGCTACCCCCTCGCGCGCGCGGCGGAGGCGTTCGACGAGTTCGCGGCAGGGCGCGCCGCGAAGGTGGTCCTCGAACCGTAGGCCGAGCGGCAGCGCCTCGTGTCATGTCACGCCGCTCGTAGTGGCGACCGTAAGGGCGCCCTCTGCTCCGATGGCGAATTGTCGCACGGACGGAAGGCCCTCACGGGCCTACTACAAGCGTGGCGCAGTCCAGCGGCAATCCCCTCTGCCTCACGCATGAAGTGTGGCCGCGGCTCCCACGGCAGGGCGACCCCGGGAGCGCCCTGCTTGTAGTGGCGACCGTAAGGGCGCCCTCTGCTCCGATGGCGAATTGTCGCACGGACGGAAGGCCCTCACGGGCCTACTACAAGCGCGGCGCAGTCCAGCGGCAATCCCCTCTGCCTCACGCATGAAGTGTGGCCGCGGCTCCCACGGCAGGGCGACC
>JAJRTI010000319.1 GCA_024278415.1 Planctomycetota bacterium
CCATAGTTGATTTGTCTGGCCCTCGCGGGTCCGCGTGGGCGATGCATGGCGAACCCGGCTCAACAAGCAGCTTTGCTAACTGTGGACCTCAGCTTCCTGACGACTCAGGCAAATCAACAGCCCCGAGAAAATCGCTGAAGCCTCGGGACCGTCCGTCGGAACGCGAAGGCGTTCCGCTCCGGGGTTGCGGGCGCAGCCCGCCTTGTGCTTTTTGCTCCGGAAGCGTGAGACTCCACGGGCCAAGCCCGTGGCATCTCCCCTGCTGGTATGCCGTTCTTGTAGATTGCCAGCATGAATCACCACAGGGCAAGCCTGTGGTATCCGTCCCGGAGATGAGGGGTAAAGAGCAGGGACAGGCCCCCCCCACGGTGTTACGGATGTCCAGTTGACAGCACGACGCTCACTTGGTCGAGCTTCCCAGCCAGGGCGTTGGCTACGTTCTGGATCGCGGCGCGGGCCATGCGCGCATTGGCCTCGGCCGTGTTGCTGCTCACGTGGGGCGTGAGCACGGCGTTGCTCAGCGTCCGCAAGTCCTTTCCCTCCAGAGGCTCGTACGGCTCCGCGTCGAACACGTCGAGGCCTGCGCCGCACAGGTGGTTGGACGCGAGTGCGTCGTAGAGCGCGGCTTCGTCCACGACCGCGCCGCGCGCGGTATTGATGAAGATCGCACCGGGCTTCATGGCCGCGAACTTCTCTGCGTTGAAGAACTTCGCCGTCTCGGGCACTGAAGCGATGTGTGCGGACACGACGTCGGCCTGCCCGAGCGCGGCCATGAGGTCACACGTGTAATCGGCCACGCCGAACGCGCGCGCGGCTTCTCCCCAATCGGCCACACCCAACATGGCCGGCACGCCATCCTTGGGCACGATGTCGCAGCCCATGACGCGCATGCCGAAGCCCAGCCCTGCGGCCTTCGCCACGAGCCGGCCAATGCCGCCGAGCCCCACGACCACGAGCGTCTTGCCCGCGAGTTCCATGCCCGCGGCCGGCTCCCAGGCGCCGGCCTTCATGGACTTGTCGAACTGGGCCACGTGGCGCGCAACCGCGCCCATGAGCCACAGAGCGTGCTCAGCAACGGCCGTGTTGAGCACTCCCGGCGTGTTGGCGACGACGATGCCGCGGGCCGCGCACTGCGCCTTGTCCACGCTGTCGTGTCCCACGCCAAAGCGCGCGACGATGCCGCCGGCCGGGAGCGCATCGTAGAGCGCGCCGATGTACGGGTCGGTACCGACGATGACCGCCGCGGCACCTTCCGCCTTGACGCGCGCGGCAAGTTCTTCCTCGCCCGCGGGCGCGGGGATGCAGCGCAGGCCGAGGTCTGCGGCCGCCTCGAACTCGGCAGGGCTCTTGTGGTATTCGAATTCGGTCACGAGCACGGTGGCTGGGTCGGGCATGGGAGGGGTTCCTTCGCAAGGTGCTGGAGCTGAGCTGCGCCTGCCAGACGCGTAACCGCGTGCGCCAGCATGCGGGGGGGGCAAGCGATTCACAGATCGCCTGAATGCTGGCGAATTCGGCGACCGCAGGGTTGCGACGGGCGGGGCCGTCCGTCGCGAGCATGCGGTCGCGCGCGCGCTCCCGACACACCCTCTGGAGCCGCGATGGTTGTGGCGTGGCAACGCGGGCATTATAATAAGTGGCGACGAGCGAACAAGCTTGGCGCCTGAGCCGCTTGCGCGCGCGAAAGGAGACACGAACGATGAGGGGACTCCGAACACAACTACTTGGCTTGGCGGCAGTGATCGCTCTCACCGCGCCATCGATGGCCATGGACGCCAAGCACACGAAAGTGAAGTACGCGTACCACACGGCCTACCGCTTTTACTATCCGACTGGACTCGCGTTCGCCCCCTTCGCGCCATGGGGCTTGCCGTGGTCCTACAACTACTACACCGTGCCCTGGGGCGCCTCTCCGTACCGGCGCTATTGGCCGGGCGCGTACGTGTACCGCTGGGCTGGCGGCTGGTACGCGAACTGGCGGCCGTACGTGTACTGGGACTACCTCCACATGGGCGGGTTGGGGTATGAGCCTGAGCCGCTGCCGCCGCTGAGCATCGAGTGGCGCCAACTGGGCGACGGCTACTACCACACCGGCAAGTATGCCTTCGCGCGGGAAGCGTACCAGCGCGCACTCGGCCTGTCGGACGCCAACATGCACGCGTGGGCCGGCGCCACACTCGTGCTCCTGTCGCGAGCGCAGTTCGAGGCCGCGGGCAAGCTTGTGCCGCGTATCCTCCATCGCACCCACGGGCTGCGCCGGCTTCAGGCGCCGTTCGGGCAATTGGACAAGGACGCGAAACGCTTCGTGGCGGAAGCGGAGGCCGCTCTCCGCAAGCAGCCGGATAACCGATCGCTACACATGCTGACGGCTTTCCTGCACGCGGTGTACGGGAGCCCGCTGCGCTCGTGGAACATTTACCGGCAGCTCTCTGTCGGGTCCGTGCCGGCACAAGACGTGGCCAACCTCGGCCGCCTCCTGCGGGAGGAGTGGGGGTTCGGCCAACCGCGTGTCGAGCTTGCCACACAGCGTCTGACGCCGGACTGAGGGGGCCGCGCACCCGCCAATCGAATGCGGTCCTGCTGCGACGGACGACTTTATTGACGGGCTGCCAGGGCGCAGAGCATCCGTCCATTGAACCATGGCTCTACTTCGGAGCACCCCATGCCCCATTGCCAACTCCTCAGCCACGCCGAATGCCAAACTTGCCAGCCGGGCTTCGACCTCGCCAGTGCACTCGACAACCTCAGCCATGCCGCGTTTGGGCAATACGATGGCGTCATCGCCGGCACCCCAGAGTTCAAGCGCTGGTTCATGAGCCGGCCCGGCATGACCGACGACTCGCGCTTTGTCGCACTGTGGGGCGGGGCAGCGGTGTCGAGCGTGTTCATCACCGTTACACCCATGCGATTCGGTGGCGAGATGATGACCGTGGGGCTCGTGGACTCGGTCATGACGAACCCCGAGCACCGGCGTCGCGGCCTGGCCAAGGGTCTGCTCATGCGCGCCATCGAGTTCATGCGCGGCCAGGGAGTCGACCTCAGCTTGCTCTACACGGTCTCCGGCAGTATGCCGCATGACTTCTATGCGTCCATGGGCTACGTGGACCTGCTGCGCGTGAACGTGATGGAGAAGGCGGACGGCGGATCGCCGGACGCCGACCTCCCCCCGACCACCATCGAGCCCGCGCGCCTGAGGCAGATGCTCGACGCCGCGTTCGCCGGCCACGATGGCTACGTGCCCATGAGCGAGGAACTCTGGCAGTGGCGCCGCGAGCGCCGGCCGAGTCTCGTGCCGGTGCAGGTGCACGCGCTCGGCGATCCTCCCCGCGCGCTCTTCGCCATTGCCCAGGCGCCCATTCGCAAAGCCGGCGGCCGCGCGTCCAAGAGCATGCTCAACGATTGCGCGATCCTCGACGGCGAACTCGACGCGGCCACCTGCCAGCAGATGGCCGCAGCCGCGCCGGCGGGCGCCCCCATTGTGGCCATATGCGCAGACGTGAACGAGGCCGACCTCGCCGCGTTCACCGCGGCCGGCTTCGCACCCGTGGCCCAGGAGGACTGCATGGTCCTGCCCCTCTCACCCCGCGCCGAGCTGGCAAGCCAGCGCAAGCCGGAGCTGTGGTACGCGGTGACGGAGACGATTGTGGGGATATAGATCGAATCCAGATGGAGCCAGGCTCTGCGGGCGAACCCCTGAGACGCGGCATCACAGCCACTTGCACAACCAGCGCACGATTTCATGCCGCATGGCCGCGGTCTCGAAGTGGCCAATCTCGGAGCGCAGGAGCTTCCACGCGCCGGCCGCGCCGTGCTTCGCGTACACGCGCTTCAGCGCGGCGTCGACGCGGTCGAGTCCGGCCGGGGGAGTGAGCTTGTCGTAGTTGCCGGCGAGCGCGAGGTGGGGCCGCGGCGCGATGAGCGCGTTGATGGCCGCGGTGTCGAAATGTTTGAGCAGGCTCGGCACGTAGTAGTAGAGGCCGTGGCCGTCGAGGTTGCCGATCTCGATGAGCGCCTGGTAGTCGGTGAGGCAGCAGATGTCCACGCACACCTTCACGCGCACGTCGAGCGCCGCGAGCCACCAACTCATGGTGCTGCCCATGGACAGCCCGAGCGCGCCGATGCGCGCGGCGTCGACTTCGGGCCGCGACGCAAGATAGTCCATCGCGCGGATGCTGTCGTACATCATCATCCCCCACAGCACCTGCCCGTTCCACAGCATCTCCTTGAACAGCTCCGACTCCTTGCGGCCCCGGCGCTCGCCGAAGTTCCAGGCGTCGATGCACAGGCCGCACCAGCCTTGCTGCGCGACGACGTCCGCGTAGGGAGGCGACTGGAGCGCGCTGAGGCCGTTCGTGAACTCGTCCTTGCCGATGACGTAGTCGCCGCCGTGCGCGTGGTTGTAGAGGATCGCCGGCGCCGGGCCGTCGAGGCCGTGGGGCCGCACGAAGAACGCCGGGACCTCCTCGACGCCGTTCAGGTCGAGCATGAGCGTCTCCAGCACATAGTGCTCGCGCTCCTCCTCGGCCACCTTCTTGCACGTGATTTTGCGCCGCCGCGGGGGCAGGTCGCCAAGGAGGCCGTAGAGTTGTCGGCGACGCGCCTGCGGCTTTGCTCCGGGGGATCTCTCTGCCTTTGCCATCTTGCATCTCCGTTGTCAGTGGATGCCCCGAATCAGTGTCCATCGCGAAACGGCGCACCGCGGGCTTTTGTTGTGCGCATGCCAAGGCGCTCGACTCCGATGCGGCGCCGGCGGGCGATGACTCGCCCACTACGAGCGCGTTGGCCGCGTTCCGCAACGGACACGAATTATACGTCCAACTCCGCGCATTGCCAGTGAATTTGCCGTTGGAGTTCGCACCCAGAGGAACGACGCTTTCCTTAGGCCGACACCGCCCGCGTGTGGCCCTTCAGCCGTGCGTGGCGGCAGCCAGAGCCCTCGGCCTGCCGGCTTGCGCCAAGACGGAAGAAACGCGAAGACACGAAGGTGCCAAGACGCTATCTCCTCTTCACAGTCCGGCTCTCTTTGCGCCTCTGCGGCTTGGCGTCTTTGCGTTGAAAAACGCTCCTCCCCTGACCCATTCTGTATTGCATTGCGCCAAAGATCCGTGTCGCGCTACGCGGCCCGCCTGATCCCTCCGTGCTCCTGCGCGTCGATCGCCCAGATCCGGCGCTGTGTCTGGTAGACGATCGCAGCCGCGCCGGCGACCGTGACGCCGAGCGCGTACGGGAGGATCGCGTCGAGCACCTGCACGCCGGCGAAGATGAGCACCGTGTTGAGGGCGACGAAGAGGAGGCGCACTTCAGTCGGGCCGAGCCCGAAGTGGGTGATGCGGAACTCGTTGGTCGCCGCGAAGTCGAGGAACGAGTTCGCCATGAGGCACGAGTACACGAACGCGAGCACCATGACCCTGTACACGCTCGGCCCGTCGGCGACGAACACGTAGCCCACGATCACGCACCACATGAAGACGAAGTCGAGGAAGTGGTCCATGTGGAAGCCCCACTTCACGAGCCCGGTGTCGCGCGTGCGGCCCACGGTGCCGTCGTAGCTGTCGGTGAGCCACTGGAGGAAGAGCATCGCGGACGAGCCCCAGAGCCAGTGGACGTTCGACTTCGCGAGCCAGCCGAAGCCGATCATGCCCGCGCTCCAGAGGACCGTCATGAGCGTGAGGTGGTAGCTCTCGATCCACTTGGGCACGAAGCGGACGGTGGCATCGATGAAGCGGCGTGCGATCTTGGCCAAGGGCGACACCATGGGCGCCTTCTTGTCGCCAGCAAAGGTTTGCTTAGCCATGACATGGGCTCCTCTGTGCATGGGATGCAGGGGGACGTTGCGGCCTGCTGTCCCATTAGCGAAGCCTGTGCCGCAACACACCGCCACCACATAACGCTCTCTATCGGTGGCTTGCGTCGAGACGCCACCGGGTGCCGGCCTTAGCATGCACAGCGCGTGCGCATGGGGTGCATGGCTCAGATGGGCAGTGATCGAACCCTGGCGCTTCCTTCACGCACACTTATGATGGCCTCCATGTCTGCGAGAAGTTTCATACCACCGATGGCTGAAGAGGGAGGAGGGAGTCCTCCGCAAGACGCGCCGCGTACTGAAGCGCCTGCCGAATGTCTTCCGCCTCCAGGTAGGGATATTCCTCCATAATCTCCTCCGCGCTCATACCGTTAGCCACCAGGTTAACCACAAGCGATACCGTCACGCGCATGCCCCTGATGCAGGCCCGGCCGCCCATGAGCTTCGGGTCGAATGTGATGCGATCAAGCCCTTGCATGGTGTGACCTCCGAAAGTTGATTTGCCAACCACCATTGCCGCTTGCACGATTATACCACGGCCATCGAAGCCTGGTCGAGGATGATGAAGAGAATGCGCATGGTGGGTTGGCCCTTCAGAACCCCCAATTGGGATTGTACTCGCCGTCCACGATGAACCGGCCGAGGCGGTGGAAGCGCGCGGTGACCGGCTTGGGCGCGCCTTCGGCTGCGCGGTCGCGCAATTCGTCCACGCGGCCCAGGCGCGCGACCACGGACCAACGGTCCACGCGCGCCGCGGAGCCGTTCGCGTCCCAGATCGAGATGCCTTCCGCGCCGGCGTCGTAGAGGTCCGCGCACTCGCTCAAAAGCTGGTCCATGGGAGGCAAGGCCCAGTCGATGAACGTGGGCGCGACGCGCACGCCGGCGGGCTTGCACACGCGGGAGTAGAACCGCATGTCGAAGCGCCGCGACTTCGCTCCGCCCACGCGCCAGAAGGGGAGGACCAGGTCCACGAGCCCCTCCTTGCACCAGGCCGCCACGTCGAGCCCGTAGCGCAGGTTGTCCGCTTCGACGCCCATGACGTATGCGCTCTGCTCGAGCCGCTTGCCGCGGCGTTTGCCCTCCTCGTCGAGCATCGCGCGGATCTCGCGCATGAACTGCGTCACGATTTCCCCGCGCAGCTTGAGAATGCGCGGGTCGTTGTCCTTGAGCGCCTTCGGATCCTCGCCGTGTTTCTGCTTGAACAGGTCGCAAAAGGGCTTCTCGAAGAGCGTGAACGGCACCCCGCGCACGAAGATCACGTTCGCCCCATCCGCACCGAAACGCACGGCCTCGCGCAGCACGTCCACGAGATGCCGTCGCACCGCGGGCACGGCCAGGCTCATGCGCGCCACGTCCTCGCCTCCGCGGGTGTAGCAGCGCCATTCGGGGTGCTCGCGGTAGAAGCGGCTGGAGAAGAAATCGCCGAGCGGCGGCGTGTACTGCCACGCGCCCGGGCGAATGCTCACGTGCACCTTCATGCCCGCGTCGTGCGCTCCCTCGATGAGCGTCTGCGTGGGGTTGATGCCTTTCTGGGCGAGGATGCGGAGCGCTTCCGCGTACGCGCGGTCGCCGGCGCGTGCGAAATCGTCCAGGCCCTCGCCGCGCATCTGGCCGACCTTGGACGGGTAGTTCACCATGTCCGCTCCGCCCACTTGGAGCACGAGCGTGCCGAAGTCGGAGTCGCGGTACGCCTCGACCTCCCGCAGGAGCGACAGCCGCGTCACGGGCCGGCGGCCGTAGATGAAGCTGAAGCCGTCGATGCTCGCCACGAGCCGGCGCAGGGCCGGGTCCGCGCGCTCGGCTTTGATCCGCGCGACTTCCTCGTCGCTTAGCGGGATCAGCTTCACGTATGCCACGCCCGCCGCGAGCGGCTTGCAGCCGTCTTGCTGCGCGATGTGGAGCGCCTGGCCGGTGAGGTCCGCGGCCTTGAAAAACACTTCCTCGACTTGGCCTGCGATGCGCGCCCGCCGGACGTACGCCGGGTCGCGGGTCAGCTTGAGCAGCACGGACTTCGCCTGGCCCAGGGGCGAAGCCATGCCAACGAAAACCGCGTGCCAGCCCTTCGCGTTCAGCGGCAACGTGAGCGCGGGAGCGTCGGTCTCCTCCGACGCCCAGACCATGCGGCCCTTGCGTGCGCCAATCTCGTACGGGATCACCTTCCACTTGCCATGCGCGGCGCGTTCGGTGAGTGCGGACGCCGGCTCGGCCAGGCCCATGTCGCTCAAGACGATCGCGTCGCCGGCCCGCGACCATTCGAGCGCGGCGAACCCGCCGCGGGAGGGCGCGGGCTCGATCTGGATGTCGTCGAAGTCGAGCGCGCCCGAAACCAGCTTCGTCGCAACCGTGACCCAAATCTGGTCGACAGGATACTCCGTGCGCGGCGCGAGCCGCAGTGCGATGCGGCGCCAGTCGTACGTGCCGATGGGCAGGTCAACGTATTGGTGCGTCGTCTCGCGATACGGCCGGCCCTTGTAGAGGATGTGGAAGTAGAACCGGGCGAAGCCGTTGGCGCCCTTGGACGCGTCGCGGCCGCGGAACCAGCCGGACGCGACGTAGAGGCGCGTGCCGGGGTTCTTGAGGAGCTGCCGCCAGGCGCGTTGCTTCCCGTCGCCCACGGCGCGGCCAGCGCGCGCGCCGCTGTGCGGCGACTCGTCGGTCAGTTCGCACGGCCCGAAGGCCCCGACCGTGATCCACTGGTCGGGTGCGCCGTTGTCTCGAATCGCTTCGAAGCTGCCGTTGCGGACAAGGCTGTCCTGCGCGAGCGCGGATCCGTAGAGCGAGAGGATGAGGATGCTGAGTCTATGAGGTGTCATGGGGTTGGGCCTAGCTGCCGAACTCTTGGGCAAAGGCAATGGTTTGATTCGGAATATCGGAATCCCAACGGGATTCCGTCTTCTAGCCCAGGGTTGCGGACGCAGTCCGCTACCCTGGGAACATGACGTCGATATCCTATCGCCCTTCCCGCCCCACTTCCGAACGCCATATATGGCGTTCGGAAGTGGGGCGGGAAGGGAACTGCGGCCAGTCCTCGCAACCCAGGGTTGCGAGCTTCGCTCGCGAACCCTGGGCTGGTATACGGAATCCCAACGGGATTCAAATCGACGAACTTCCCGTAGCGCAATGTCTGCGTCACACCCAGCGGCTCTCGTCCATGGGGTACACGCCCCATTCGTCGCGGCAGCGCTTCATTTCGAGGATGTTCTCTGGCTTGGCGTCGACCGCGAGCGAGTGCGACGAGCCCATGATGAAGCCGCCGCCGGGCGCGGCGTGCTTGAACGCGTAGCGCGCATCGTTGCGGATGTCTTCGGGCGTGCCGAGGATGATGTGCTCGTGCCAGATGCCTCCCCAGAGCGCGAGCTTGCCGCCCACGCGTTGCTTGAGGTCGCGCACGTCCATGCCGCCGGTGGGCTGGATGCCTTCGTACGCGTCGTAGCCCACGGTCACGAAGTCCTCGACGATTTCGTTGATGTTGCCGCAGCAGTGCTTGAGCACCTTGAAGCCCATGCGGTGCGCCTTCTCGCAG
>JAJRTI010000320.1 GCA_024278415.1 Planctomycetota bacterium
CAGGGTTGCGAGCTTCGCTCGCGAACCCTGGGCTGATATCCGGAATCCCGTTGGGATTCAGATACCCCAACACGCGGCGTTGCACGGAAGCTTTGACAGTACTCCGGTACCTGGCTGTTGTACTTGGCTGAAGTGTTACGACACGAAGACACAAAGGAACACGAAGGGGGAGAGGGCTGAAGACTTTCCTACCCCCTCCTCTTAGTGTATCTTCGTGCCTTCGTGTCTTGGTGGCCTCCGTTTCTCGCGCCTTACGAAAGGAAACACAATGAACGTCATCCTCATCATGATCGATTCGCTCAACCGCACCTACCTCGAACCCTATGGCAACGACTGGATCAAGACGCCTAACTTCAATCGCTTAGCGGAACGCGGCGTCACCTGCGACAGCCATTGGACGAGTTCGCTGCCGACCATGCCGTGCCGGCACGAGGTCATGGCCGGCCGGCACGAGTACCTCTGGCGCGGGTGGGGGCCGCTGGAGCCGTTCGACGTGACGCTCGCGCAACTGTGCAGGGAGAAGAAACAAGTCTCCATGCTGCTCACCGATTGCTACCACTACTTCCAGGAAGGCTCGGGCAACTACCACATGGACTTCATGGGCTGGGAGTTCAACCGCGGCCACGAGACGGACAACTGGGTCACGGACGCCATCGATCCGCCGCGCATCTACGCCAAGATGCTTGAGGAAAAGGGCGACCCTGGCGCCGCGTACATGCGCAACACCGCGCGCTTCCGCGACGAGCGGGACTTCTTCGCCCCGCGGCTGTTCAACCGCGCGGCCGAGTGGTTGGACAACAATCACCCGCACGAGAATTTCTTCTTTATGATCGACAGCTTCGACGTGCACGAACCGTTCCACGTGCCGCCGCCGTACGACACGATGTACGATCCGGATTTTGTGGGCGAGTGGTCGATCTGGAACCAGTATGGCCCAGTCGAAGACTTCGACCCCGCGGTGCTCAAGCATATCCGCGCCCAATACGCGGGCAAGGTCACCATGCTCGACAAGTGGATGGGACTCGTGCTCGACCGCATGGACCGCTACGGCCTGTGGGACAACACGCTGCTCATCGTCACGTCCGACCACGGCCACCATCTCGGCGAACACGGCTGGGTCGGCAAGAACAAGCCGCCGCTGTATCGGCACCTGACGAACATCCCGCTCTTTATCTCCATGCCCGGCATGACGCCCGCGCCAGGCAGCCGCGCCGCGTGGTTGACGAGCCAGATCGACGTCTACCCGACGCTCGCGGACGCGTTGGGGTTGGATGTGCCCGAGGACTACGTCATTCACGGCACGTCGCTGCTGCCGCTGCTTCGGGGCGAGACCGAAGGCGTGCGCGACATTGCGCACACCGGTTACTTCGGCTTTCCCATCACCGTGACCGATGGCCGCTGGGTGCTGCACAAGCAGCCCGCTCGGCCGGACGGCGCGCCGCTCTCGCAGTACGGCATCAACCTCGAAGCGTTCCACAGGCGCTCCCCCGCGCCGTACGTGGACGGCGAGACCGGCAAGTTTCTGCCCTACACGGACGCGACCGTGTTCCGCGTGCCCATGAAGCGCCGCGCGGCATTCGAGCCGGAGACCGAGGCGAAGCAGGAGACGACGAAGGATCTGCTGTTCGACTTGGAGATCGGCGAGGACGACTCGCAGAACCAGATCGACGCGCATCCGGATGTCGCGGCTCGGCTGACGGCCGCGCTCACCGATGAGCTGAGGCGGATCGAAGCGCCTCAGGAGCAGTTCGAGCGGCTGGGGCTCGAATCGTCGTAGTGTCGCGTCAACTCGAACCGTGGTCTGCATTCATCCGTGGACCTTCTCCTTCGCGGGAGCGGTGATCCCCCACGGATGAATGCAGACCACAGAATTGGCGCTTGTCAAGGCGTGCTGACCAGGAGTTTCCCCATGGGATTTGCGGATCCGAGCGGCAGACGCCGCGGGCTTGTAGTAGGGCCATTCATGGCCCGTCAGTAACGCTGAAAAACGGGCGATAAATCGCCCTACTACAAGCGGCCCGACGGCGCCTTCGCCATCGGGAACAGGTATGGAAAACAAGATGTTGCGTGGTGTTCGCGCACTCTTGGCAGGGTATTGCGTATTCCGTATCTCGAATCGCGATCCGAATACGCAATACGCAATACGGAACAGCGAACCTGCCCTCCACCGCCACGTCTTGCCTCTGATCCGTGACAGCCAGAAGCCTTGGGTTGCGGGCGCAGTCCGCCTTGTTGCATAAGCCCTCGCTCCGCCGACGCGGGGGCGGCGGGGGCGCTGACCCCATTGGGCTCGGCTGAAATGTTACCATGGAACAGCGAAGAATCTTTTTCTGGATGATCACCATGTTAAGACGCATCGTGACATTGCTCGCGGCGACAACCGTGCTCGCCGCTTCACCCGGCCTCGCGCAGCAGACGCTCTTCAGCTTCGAGCCTCCGTTCGACGCGGCGAAGGTCGAGGCGCGGGACGTGAACGCGTCGACCGTGCAGGCTGAAGGCAGCAGCGCGTTGCGGTTGGCCCTCGGCCACAACACCGCGTGGCCGGGCATCACGCTCCGCGCGCCTGGCGGCCGGTGGGACCTCTCGAAGTTCGAATGCATCGAGATCGACGTGAAGAACGTGGGCGAGACCGAGGGGACGCTCGCCTGCCGCGTGGACAACGCCGGCGCGGACGGCCGGAAGAACTGCGTGACCGGCCACATCAAGCTCAAGCCGGGCGAGGCGGGCGTGTTGAAGGTGAAGTTTGTGCGCAAGCCGGTCGGTTCGAGCAAGATCAAGTTCTTCGGCATGCGCGGCACGCCGTTCAGCAGCAGCGTCTCGCCGCGCTCCATCGACCCCAGCAACGTCATCGGCCTCATCGCCTTCGCGCCCCGGCCGAAGCAGGACACAGTCTTCGTCATTGACAACATTCGCGCGTCGGGCTCGTATTCCGAACCGCCGGAGGCGAAACTTGATCCCGACAAGTTTTTCCCCATGATCGACGAGTATGGTCAGTACATCCATCGCGACTGGCTGGGCAAGACGCACGGGCTGGAGGACTTCGCGAAACATGCAGCCGCGGAAGCCGCGGACTTGGCCCGGCACCCCGGCCCGAAGCAGTGGGATGAATACGGCGGCTGGGAAGGGGGGCCACAACTCGAAGCGGCCGGCTTCTTCCGCCCAGAAAAGTACGAGGGCAAATGGTGGCTCGTGGACCCCCAGGGCCGGCTCTTCTGGTCGCACGGCGCGGACTGCGTGCGGCCCGGGCACGCCACGACGCCGATCACGGATCGCAAGCAATGGTATCGAGGCTTGCCGGCCCCAGGCACCCCCTTTGCCCAGTTTTACGGCCGCGGCAGTTGGGCGCCGCACGGGTACTACATGGGCAAGCGGTACGAGACGTACGACTTCAGCAGCGCGAACTTGCTGCGCAAGTACGGCCAAGACTGGTGGACCCGGTTCACCGACGTGACCCATCGGCGCCTGCGCAGTTGGGGCATGAACACGATTGCGAACTGGTCGGATAGCAAGATCTACCTGACGCGCAAGACGCCGTACGTCGTGGCGATCCACTTCGGCGGGAGCCGACAGATCGCGGGCAGCAAAGGCTACTGGCGCAAGTTCCACGACGTGTTTGATCCGAGCTTCCTGGCTGCGCTGCGCAAGCGCATGGCCAAAGAGAAAGGCAAGTCAGCCGACGATCCGTGGTGCATCGGCTACTTCGTGGACAACGAGTTGGGTTGGGGCAGTGACACCTCCCTCGCCGCGGCCGCGCTCGCGTCGCCGCCGGACCAGCCGGCGAAGAAGGTGTTCCTCGACGATCTGAAGGCCAAGTATGGCTCCATCGACAAGCTCAACGCGGCCTGGGGCGCGTCGCACGCGTCGTGGGACGCACTGCTCCAGCATCGCAAGGCGCCGGACGTGAAGAAGGCGCGGGCGGACCTGCTCGCGTTCAACGCGAAGATCGCGGAGCAGTACTTCCGCCTTTGCCGCCAGGCGGTGAAGGAAGTCGCGCCGAACAACCTGTACCTCGGCTGCCGCTTTTCCAACGTGAACGACTTCGCGGCGCGCGCGGCCGCGAAGTTTTGCGACGTGGTGAGCTACAACCGCTACCGTTACAGCGTGGCCGATCTCAAACCGCCCAAGGGCGTGGACCGGCCGATCATTATCGGCGAGTTCCACTTCGGCGCGCTCGACCGCGGCATGTTCCATACCGGCCTGCGCGCGACGAAGGATCAGAACGCCCGCGCAGAGGCGTACGCGAGCTACGTGACCGGCGCGCTCAAGAACCCCTTCATCGTCGGCACGCACTGGTTCCAATACGGCGACCAAGCCACCACCGGCCGCGGCGACGGCGAGAACTACCAGATCGGCTTCGTCGACGTGTGCGACACGCCCTATGTCGAGACGGTCGACGCGTGCCGGCGAGTGGGCTATAAGCTGTATGAGACGCGGATGGCGGGTGGCCAGTAATCAGTAATCAGTAATCAGTGATCAGTGATCAGTGATCAGTGATCAGTGACCAATGACCAATGACCAATGACCAATGACCAATGACCAATGACCAACGGAGAGCCCATGAACATCCTCTGGTTTTGCCTCGACACGCTCAGGGCCGACCACTTGAGCTGCTACGACTACTTCCGCAAGACGTCGCCGAC
>JAJRTI010000321.1 GCA_024278415.1 Planctomycetota bacterium
CCAGGTACCGGAATACTGTCAAAGCTTCCGTGCAACGCCGCGTGTTGGGGTATCTGAATCCCAACGGGATTCCGGATATCAGCCCAGGGTTCGCGAGCGAAGCTCGCAACCCTGGGTTTTGAGGCGCACAGCTTCGCTCCCTCCCCCATCCGCCCGCCCTGTAGGGCGGGCGGATGGGGGGGGGGAAGTTCAATAGGACTGCCCTGGCCCCAGGGTTGCGTCAAGCGGAAACGCTGTCCATTGAACTCGCGCACGTTCATGGGGCCAACGGCTGTTGGAATCGGCTGAAGTGTTACGCCCGCCTTTGGCCCGATTCTTTCGCGATCGCACTGTCCCGGTCATTTGATGATGGACCAAGAACCGCAAGAAGCGGGCCAAAGGCGGGCCAGGAGGCTGGGGCTATCAACGCCGCACAGTAGTGCAAAAGCCTGCTCCCACCGACGCGGGGTCGGTGGGGGTCAGCGAGGTGAGACCACTCTTTGCACTCGGCTGAAATGTTACAGTCGAAATAGGCGCTACAGTTCTTCCTCAGAACATTTGGGGCAAGGAGCGCATGTCGGCTGGGACTGGTGGCTTCTGATTGATGCTGAATCTCCGACGCTGATACGGATCGGGTATACGGCCGGCAGCATGTTGCCAATACGCCCACCGATTGAAGTCCGTCACGCGCTTACTTGCTTGTCCAATATCTTTGAGGCGCCTGTCGTCATGCAAGAGGAAGACGACGAATAGGGGACAGCGAGGGGCGCTGTGGCCGCGGCCAAACCAGTGGCGGACGGGGCATTGGGAAGCTATCCTATGGCGCGGAGTCCCCGCACTTCACATGGCCAGCAAGTGGAAGGAATCTCCTCATGCCGCGATCATGCTGCTTCGCCTTCATCGCGTTCATGCTCCCGCTCCCCGCTGCGCGCGCCGACGTTGTGCTTGTCGCCGATGGCCGGGCGCAGGCGGTGATCGTCACGCCCGACAAGCCCTTGCCTGTGGCGCTCTACGCGGCGCGGGAGCTACAGCTTCACGTGGCCAAGGCGAGCGGCGCGCAGCTCCCCATCGTGGCGGAGAGTCAAGCCCCCAAGGGCGGAGGCTGTGTGTTCGTGGGGCGATGTGCGGCCACGCGCGTCGCCGTGCCTCATGTGGAGGCATTGGCGCCGGAGCAGTCCGTCATCAAGACCCTCGGCCGGAACCTTTACCTGGTCGGCGGCGATGGAGACGGCCAGCCGCTCATGGAGGGCACGCCTGCCGGCACGCTCTTCGCCGTGTACGAGTTGCTCGACACGTGCCTCGGCGTGCGCTGGCTCTGGCCGGGCGACGTGGGCACGGTCGTGCCCAAGACCGGCCGCATTGTCGTCGCCGATACCGACCGCACGTTCGCTCCCAAGTTTTTCCTGCGCCGGATCCGCAACGGCCTCAACCCGCGGCGCACGCCGGTGCCGGAGGGGCTCAGCAAGGAGGCATACAAGCAATACAGCCGCGACGTGAGGACGTGGCTGCGCCGGCAGCGCATGGGCCGAAACAAGACGCTGCGTTGGGGCCACTCGTTCAACTCGTACTGGAAGCGTTTCGGCGAGACACACCCCGAGTACTTCCAACTCACGGCCAGCGCCGGCCGCGGACCGTCGAGTCATTACGCGCGCTTCTCTATGTGCGTGTCCAACACGGAACTGCAAGCGCTCATCGTCCACGAGTGGCGCCAGCGCGCGGGCAACATCAACCTGTGCGAGAACGACATCAACGGCATGTGCACCTGCCGGGAATGCCGCGCACTCGACGGCCCGGACGTGCGGCCCATCACCAAGCGCTACGCACAGCGTTGCGTGTCGGACCGCTACGCGCGCTTCTGGCAGCGCGTGCTGCGGCTCGCGAGCGCGTTCGACCCCAATGTGATCTGCACCGCGTACGCGTACGTGAACTACGCTCCTCCTCCGCAGACCGGGGTGACACTCGGCGAGCACATGATCGTGGGGCTTGTGCCGGACATCTTCTTCCCGCGCACGCCGGCGCAGCAGCAGTGGGTGCTCGACCAGTGGGCTGGCTGGGCGCGCACCGGGGCCAAACTCTTTCTGCGGCCCAACTACTTCCTCGGCGGCTACTGCATGCCGCAGATCTTCGTGCACCAATTCGCAGAGGAGTACTAGCACGCCATCGCCAACAACATGGCCGCGACGGATTTCGACTCGCTCACCGGCATGTTCGGAGTGCAGGGGCCGAATCTGTATTACATGACGCGCAAGCTCACGCGCACAGGCCTGTCCGTGGACGAGATTCTCGGCGAGTACTACGCGGGCTTCGGCCCGGCCGCAAAGCAGGTGAAGGCGTACTTCGACTACTGGGAGCGCTACGTCATGGACGGCCGCGAGCGCTTCCAGCGCATCGCCAAGGAGCGCGGGGCCAACTGGGCCAACTATCCCAGGATGGCGCACTTGCTCTATCCGCCGGAGTCCTTTGCGCCGGCCCGCGAGCATCTCGACGCCGCGTTTGCGGCCGCGGCCGGCGACGCGGAGTCGCGCGCGCGCGTCGAGTTTCTCATGAAGGGCTTGCAGCACGCGGAGAAGTGCGTGGCCTACTGCGCTGCGATGGCGAGCGCCGCGGCCGGCGGGCCCCCGGCGTCGCCGTACGAGACGTACCAAGACCTTCTCCAGTTCCGAGCGGCCACGCAGCGGGACAACATCATCAACGTGAAGTTCTGCGCGTACCTTGAAGCTCGCGCCTATGGCGGCGGCAAGGCCCGGCCGGTGCGCTACACTGGCGAGCCGCTGCGCCCGGTCGTCGAGAAGCCCGACATGGCGGCTTCGGTCGAGGCCATTCCCGTGCGCAAGGCCCACGGCTTCATCTCGCTGCTTGGCGCCGGCGACCGCTTTCTTGCGGAGGTGCGCTGCAAGCGTGTGGGCAAGTACGACCAACCGTGCGTGTGGCTGCTCTACGGCCCTGACCGCGGGCTCCTCGCGAAGGGCGTCGTGCCCGTGCGGCAGACGCGCAAGATCGACGTGCCCGCGGCCAAGGCCGGCGTGTACAACTTGGTCGTGGACGCGGGCCGGAACGTGTCTGCGGTAAAGCTGCTGAACGCGCACGCGGCCCTGCTCGGCAACGCGGCCGATTTCCTCGGCCAGCCAGGGCCGCTTTTTGTTCACGTGCCCAAGGACAAGGGGCAGTTCTCCGTCAGCCTGCGCACGCCCGCGCCCGGCGAAACCGCGACGCTCACCGTGCGCGACCCGGATGGCAAGGAGGTCGCGAAAGGCTCGACCGGCAAGGTGGCAGAGTTCACCGCGCAGGTAGCGGTACCGCCTGAGCAGCGCGGCCGCGCGTACCGGATCGAGATATCCTCCGCACCTCCCGGCGTGCTGGAGGACTGGCGCCTGAGCCTCAACGGGTCGCTGCCTCCATACTGGGCGGCCGCGCCAGATCGGCTCGTGGCGCCCGTGCCTGAGTGAGCACACCGCCGGGCGACCGCGTGCTTTGCGCGTCGCAGGGAAGCCGGTAGAATGGCGGCCATGCGGCCCCTCTCTCGAAGAACTCCTGCCAAGGCGATCGTGGTCGTGCTGCTGGTGGCCGCGGCCACGAAGGTGAACACGCTGAACGCGGTGTTCGTGTGGGACGACGACACGCTGATCTGCGAGAACGTGCAGGTGCGCAACTGGCGCCGCGTGCCGGAGTTCTTCCTGCCGTCGTTTTGGCGGCAGCACCACATGACCAAAGGGGAAGTGTATCGGCCCATTCGCCTCGCGTCGTTCGCCATCGACTATGCGCTGTGGAAGCAGAATCCTCGAGGTTACCACCTCACCAACCTACTGTTGCATCTGCTCGCAGTCGGGCTCGTGTGCGGCGTGCTTCGCAGGTGGCCGCTCACGCGTCGCGTGTGGCTGCCGGCCGCTCTGCTCTTCGCGGTGCGGCCTACGGACGTGGAGACGGTCGCGTGGATCAAGAACCGGGCCGACCTGTTCGCGGCCGTGTTCCTCTTTGCGGCCATCCTCGTGCTCCCGCTCCCGCTCGGCCGCGAGCGCGGATGGGGGCGCGGCCTGATCGGCGCGGTGCTGTTCGCCCTGGCGCTCATGTCCAAGGAGGTGGCCATCGCGCTGCCAGCGCTGCTCGTGGTGCTATTCACGAGCCCGCGCCATCTGCGCCGCGGGTGGGCCATGACGCTGCCGTTTTGGGTCGTGGCCGTGGGCTATCTGGTTTTGCGCAGCCAATGGCTGGTGACCCCGCCCGCGGCCGCGTCGGAGGCCGCGAGCCCAGGGCTGGCTGGCCGGCTACAGGCCTCGGCCACAACGATCCTCTGCTACGCGCGCATGTGTCTGCTGCCGGCCAACATGACGCTCGACCACCTGCCTCCCAGCCGCCTGCTCTTGTCCGGCGGGCCGGCGCTGCTCGCGGCAGCGCTCATCGCCGCGGCTGCGTGCGCGGCCGTGGGCGCGCTCTGTTGGCGCCGCGGGCTGGCTGGCGCGCTTTGGTTTGCGATTGCGCTCTTCCC
>JAJRTI010000322.1 GCA_024278415.1 Planctomycetota bacterium
CAAAACCCCAGTTGTCCTACCTGTGCTGTGGCGCCGCAAGCCGGCGACGTCGCGTTTGTAGTAGGCCCGTGAGGGCCTTCCGCTCGGGTGGCGAATCGCCATCGGCGCAGAGGGCGCCCTGACGGTCGCCACTACAAGCGGGGCGCTCCCGCGCTCGCATCTCGGCGGCGCCGCGTTCGACACCTCCGCCATGCAGGATGTTAGGCGCGAGGCCTCGGCCTATTGGGGTTTTGCAAGTCGCTCACTTAACAACATCGCCGCCAGGATAAGTGAACTTCGAATACTGCCCCCGCCGAGCCTGTCTCGGTGGGGCAAAGGCTTTTGCACTACTCGCGATCACAGAACCGGTGCTCCCATGCCCCTTCCCACCAGGACCTCGCTCGCCAAAGGCGAGCGAGGTCCTGGTGGGAAGGGGCGGAGTGGGGCCGTACACGCCGTGTTAGTGCAGAAGCCTCACTCTCACCGAGGCAAGCTCGGTGGGAGTCGGACTGGAGTTATCCTGACGGCGATGAGACTTAGCAACGGACCACAAGCATGGCCAAGAAGAAAACAGAAAAACCTTCTGGTTTGACCGCGGCACTGGCCGCGGCTCATGGCAAGGTCAACTATGGCGTGCTCACGCGCTTCCTCCTGGGCGCCAGCCTCGTCCTGCTCGCGGCCATGGCCGCACAGATCGGGTGGGAACGCTTCGCGCAGCAGCCGGAGTTCATGGTGTACCCGTCCACGTTCCAACTCGATACGCCCAAGTGGGCCACGCCGGAACTGGCCGACGAACTGCGCCGAGTAAAGGGCCTCAAGAAGCGCTACAGCATCTTCGAGTTCGGCCTCACGCACAAGATCGCAAAGGCGTACGAGCAGTGCCCGTGGGTCTACAAGGTCTTGCGCATCCGCCGCGAGTTCCCCAACACGATTCGCATGGAGTTGATGCTGCGCAAGCCGGCGGCCGTGGTGGAGTTCGGCCGCACGCTCTACCTCGTCGATGAGGACGCGGTATGTCTGCCCAGGAAGTTCTATGTGTGGCCCCATCCCTCGTTCGACGTGCCCCGCGTGTTGCGAGCGGGTTTGCGTGTGTTGCCCCAAGCCGGACAAGTTTGGGACGACCCAGGCGTGAAGGCGGGCGTGCGGCTCGCGAAGTTCCTTGCCAGCCGCAAGATGCTGCACAAGTTCAAGATCACTACCATCGACGCGTCCAACGTGGGCCGGCCCAATGGCCGGCGCGACAGCGAGTTGGTGCTCATCACCGAGCAGCACACGCGTATCCTCTGGGGCTCGCCCGCGAGGAGCCACGTGCCCGGGGAGTTGACGGACGAGCAGAAGCTCGTGAACCTGGTCGCCGTGGGCGAGGCTGAAAACTACGACTTCAGGCGTCTGAGGGAGATCGACGTGCGGGGCGAACGGCCCTACGGCCGGACGCGGCGCGTGGCCGCGGCCCAGTGAGTCTCAGGCGCGCGATGCCGAAGCCTGCCGCAGGCGGGATACGACGCGGCTGCAAGCGCGGGTTACGTGGCGCTTGTAGTAGGCCCGTGAGGGCCTTCCGTTCGGGTGGCGATTCGCCATCGGAGCAGAGGGCGCCCTTACGGTCGCCACTACGAGCGGGGCGCCCTTACGGTCGCCACTACGAGCGGGGCGCCCTTACGGTCCCCACTGTTCGCGTGCCCACGTCGGCCGCGCTTGCATTGGCCCGCACCGAAGATACAATTGCTTCTGTCCTCGAGATGCCTATCAAGACCAGAATGGCAGGTCATGGAGCGCGGACGTGTCCTCTCAGAAACGTGACGAATCGAGGCCTGTCGCTCTGTTTGGCCCCGGCTCTATCCTCATGCGCAGCGAGCTATGAACATCGACTTCACCTACGGTTCGGACACGATCAGCCTAAGCATCCCCGATGCGTTCGCCGCCGGCGACGTGATTCGCCCGCGGCCGGTCCAGGGCAACACGGACGTCGACGCCGCGATTGCGGGCGCGCTCGCGAAGCCTGTGGGCTCGCCGCGGCTCCGGGAGATGGTCCCAGGCAAGAGCGTGGGCGTGGTCGTGAGCGACGAGTTTCGCGCGGGGCAACACGAGCGGATCATTCGCGGCTTGCTGATGGAGATTGCCGCGGGCCGGCCCCGCGAGGTCGCGGTGTTCGTCGCCACCGGCAGCCATGATCCCGACTTCTACGCGCGCAACATTCGCGGCTGGATCCAAGCCGCGGCCGACGAGGCCGGGATCGACGTGGCGACGTGGGTGAACGATTGCGACGACGCGGACACGCACGTGCGATTGGGGGTGACCGATGGCGGCTCGCCTATCGAACTGCACAAGGAGTTCCTCGCGACCGAGGTGCGCGTGCACGGCCATGAATCCAAGCACCACTACATGAATGGATACTCCTGCATCGACAAGCAGGTTGCTCCCGGCCTCGCCACTCGCTCGACGATCCAGGCCACGCACAAGAAGGCCCTCTTCCACAACGAGTCCGTGGCCGGCCGCAGCCCCTGGCAAGACGACCCGGAGCGCCGGCACAACCCCTTTGGCATCGAAAGCCGCGATTGCCGGTTCGCGAGCGAGAAGGTGCGTTGGGATGCCGCGCTGGGCAAACTCGTCGAGGCCGATGTCGCGCGCTTCGCTCTCGACATGATCTCCACGACCGAAGCCGTGCTGTGGGCGCAAGCCGGCGATCCCGACGAGGCCACGCGGGAGATGATTCGGCAGGCCGATGCGATGTCGTCGTTCGAGGTGGACAAAACGCGCTACGTGGTCGTGTCGCCTGGCGGCCCGCCGGCGTGCAACGCGGTGTACGGCGTGCAGAACTGCTTCGACATGGCGCTCAAGGGCGCGATTCAGAATGGCGGCGAAGCGCTCGTGCTCGCCCCTTGCCTGGGCAAGGAGGGGCTGCCGGAGGACGTGAACGGCCTCGCGCCGGACGAGAAGTCCAAGGCGCTCTTCTGGGACAACCTCGTGCGCTTCCGCGACACCGCGCTCGACGAGGCCGCGGGGTTCATCGACTCGAACTTCGAGCTGTATCTCTGGAAGACGGACCGCGTGCTGAAGCTCATGAAGGAAAACGGGGTGCGCATCTATCTGCACAGCGAGCTGCCAGACGACAAGGTCGCGGCGTCGGGCATTGTCCCTGTGGCCGACCCGCAGGCGTGGGTCGACGAGCGCGCGGCCAGAGGCGACGGCAAGTGCCGCGCAATCGACAAGGGCAACACCATCTTGGTCCGGGGCCGGTAGCGTGCCTTCGTTTTTCATCGCCGGCATCATCCAGGGCTCCAAGCCTGACGGCATCCACGGGCAGGACTACCGCGGCCGGATCAGAAGCGCGCTCTCCGCAGCGTTCCCGGGCGACGAGGTCTTTTGTCCGTTCGAGAACCATCCCGAGTCCATCGACTACGATGACGCCGAGGCGCGGCGCACGCTCTTCGCGCTGTTCGACAAGTGCGCCGCGTGCGACGTGACCGTGGCCTACGTGCCGGAGGCCAGCCTGGGCACCGCGATCGAGATGTGGCGCGCGTTCGAGGCTGGCAAGCTCGTCGTCGCCATCTCTGGCATGGCCAAGAACTGGGTCGTCAAGTTCTGCTCGCACCACGTATGCTCGGACTTGGACGAGTTCGACGCGTTCGTGCGCGATGGCGGGCTCGCGGCGCTGCTCGAACAGCGAAGGGGCGGCTCGTGAACGCGCTCTGCGGCATGACGTTGGAGGAGATCCAAGGGCTGTGCCAGGAGCACGGCCAGCCGAAGTTCCGCGCGAAGCAACTCTGCGAGTGGATCTACCAGAAGCGGGTGGCGTCGTTCGACGACATGACCACCTTGCCGAAGCTCTGGCGGAGGCAGTTGGCCGAGGCGGCCGCGGTGACGACCTGCCGCGTGCGCGGGGAGCAGCGTAGCGCGGACGGCACGGCGAAGTTGCTCGTGGGGCTCCACGACGGGGAGGCAGTCGAGACGGTCGTGATCCCCGATGCACGTCGGCGCACGGTATGCGTTTCGACCCAAGTGGGCTGCGCGATGCAGTGCGCGTTCTGCGCGAGCGGCGCGGACGGGCTCGTGCGGAACTTGAGCGCGGGCGAAATCGTGGGGCAGTTGCTCCTCGTGCAGGCCGCGCTGCCTCCGCGCGAGCGCATCTCCAACGTGGTGTACATGGGCATGGGTGAGCCGCTCGCAAACTACGACGCGGTGCTCAAGAGCATCCGCATCGCGAATGCCCAATGGGCCCTGGGCATTGCCGCGCGGCGCATCACTGTCTCGACCGTCGGCCTGCCTGGCCAGATTCGCCGGCTCGCCGGCGAGGATCTTCAGATCACGCTCGCCATCTCCCTCCATGTGGCGGGTGAGTCGAAGCGGCAGGAGTTGCTGCCCGTTGCCGGCAAGATTCCCCTTGCTGACGTGCTGGCCGCAGCCCGAGACTACTTCGCCAAGACAGGCCGGGAAGTGACGTTAGAATACGCGCTTCTCGACGGCATCAACTGCACGGCCCACGACGCGCACCTGCTCGCCGATCTGTTGGAGGGCATACGCGGCAACGTGAACCTCATCCCTTTCAACGC
The DNA here is from genome assembly GCA_024278415.1 of Planctomycetota bacterium. The sequence goes on from JAJRTI010000322.1 coordinate 4,527, forward strand.
CGTCCCTGGCGGAGCGTTCCGGCCGCCAAGCAACGCTACAGTCGCGGCCTTCGTCGCGGCCTTGGAGTCACGCGGCGTGAACGTGAACCTACGCAGGCGCCGCGGTGCGGAGATCGACGGCGCGTGCGGGCAGTTGCGGCAGAGGAAACGCAAAGGCGCAGAGGCGCAAACGCGCGAAGACGGATAGAGAGAGAGGAATGGACTTCGGATCGGAGGGGAGATATGGCTGCCGCCCGAATACAGTGCCTGCCCGACCAGGAACGCTGCACACATGCACGCGATGCCGGCTCCGCGTGGTTTGGCTGACGTGTCTTTGGTAAGATCGTGCGTTCAAGCGCGAGCCGCGCAGGGCCGTATGCCGAAGGAGCGCCCCATGGACAATCCCCTCCGGATCCTGGTGGTCGAGCCGGATGAGGCGACACGGAAGTATCTGATCGCGTCTATGGCCAAAATGGGCTTCGACGTGCTCGATGCGCCCAGCGCCAAGGTGGGCGTGTCGTTGCTCAAGCCGGGCCGGCCCAATGTTGTGCTGGTGGACTTGGGCGCCGCGGGCGACCTGTTGGAGGAAGTCAAGCGTGTCCGGCCCGACACGCCGGTGATCGTCACCCTGGGCGCGGGCGAGTCCAGCCGAGCGGTCGAAGCCCTCGAACTGGGTGCAGCGGGCTACACGAGCAAAGCGCCATCAGACCAGCCCGTGCTCGAACATACGGTGCGCCAGGTGTGGGAGCGCGTCGCACTGCGCAGGCAAGTGCGGCTACAGAAGAAACGCATCGAGGAACGCGTGCAGGAGCGCACGGAGAAGCTTGGCGAGGAGCTGACCTCGCTGCGGCGAGCGGAGGACCAGCGCCGGCGCGACATGGAAAACTTGGAGAAGGTGATGGTCGGCACCGTGCACGCCATGGCCATGACCGTGGAGATTCGCGACCCGTACACCGCAGGCCATCAGCGCTTAGTGAGCAGCCTCGCCCGCGACATCGGCGAAGAGTTGGGACTCAGCCAAGACCAGGTCGAGGGCCTCGCGTTGGCGGGCATGATCCATGACTTAGGCAAGATTGGCGTGCCGGCCGAAATCCTGGCCAAGCCCGGGCGGCTCACCGATATCGAATTCGCTCTCATCAAGACGCACTCGCAGGTGGGCTACGACATCATCAAGGAGGTCGAGTTTCCCTGGCCGGTCGCGCAGATCGTGTTCCAGCACCACGAGCGCATCGACGGATCGGGCTACCCCCGAGGGCTCACGGCCGACGAGATTATCATCGAGGCCAGGATCATTTGCGTTGCCGACGTGCTCGAAGCCATGTACTCGCACCGGCCCTACCGCGCCGCGCTGGGTATCGACGTGGCCCACTCGGAGATCACGGAAAACGCGGGCAAGATCTACGACGCCGACGTGGTGAAGGCGTGCCAGAAGCTGTTCGACAAGTGGTTCTAGCCCGCATTTCTCACCAGCCCCGGCATGAAAGCATCGGAAACAGCCGCCATCGGGAGGTCTGCTTGCGAATGAAGCCAGCCCGTTCTTGGACAGTCTGTTCTGGGAGCCAGCGGAGGGGCTGGCCCTTCGGGCGAGCCCACCGACCGCATCTGCGGCTTCAGACGGGCGCTCTGCGTGCCCGAGCACGCGGTCGGCCCGTCTTCATTGCATCTGCGGTCGGTGGACTCGTGAGAAATGCGGGCTAGGGCGCGGGCACATCTGACAGGTCAGCGGCGTTGTCCGGGGGTGTCGGCAAATCTTCCCGAAGGTTGCCAACCTTCGGGAGGGTGTTGCGTCTCACTTTCGCGTCAACGCAGTGATCGCAAACAGCCCGACCGCGAGATCCGGCCGCTTGTCGGTCAACTCCATCCGCACGTTCGCGATCTGCACGCCCGGCCGCGGATTGGGCCACTCGTACGCGACGAGGTCCACTTCATCGCCGGCAAGGGTGCGCCCGACCCACGCGCGCTCGGTCTGCCAGTAGTACCCGCGGGTTCGCTCCCTGCGCCACCAGCCCCACACCTTCGAACGTAGCCACGGGCCGATGTTGATGGTGTGCCGGATCGGCACGGTCTCCTGCTTGCCGTCGGTGTAGGTCACAACGTATCGCCCCAACAGACGCGGGTTGTAGTCGAAGAGGTGCGCGGTGTGCAGGAATACGAGCGCGTCGCAGGACTTGTTCACCGGTACCGTAGCGGACGTCGGCACGCCCTTGAGGGACGACCGCGGCCCGCGCACAAGCACGCAGCCGGTGCGCGTACTCGCCGGCTGCACCTCGAACAGATAGCGGCCCATGCGCTGCCGGCCCGGCTTGAGCGCGGACAGGTCCTTGGCCGCGCCAAGGTCGAGCCACCCGCGGTCGTCGCCTGGCGCGTCGTCCGCGTACGAGCGGTTCATCGCGGCGCGCAAGTCGAGGGGCGTCTGCTCGCAGGGCGCGTCCGAGACGCGCGGGCCCTTCATCCACTCGGCCAGTTTGCCCAGGGGCTCGTAGTCGAGAGCGTCGAGCGTGGGCCGGTTCGGGGTCCACGCATACTCGCCCAGCAACATGTTCATCATGCCCGGGTTCGTGGCCGAGCAGTACATCCAACTGCTGCCGGCCGCCCATGTCAGCCCGGCCTTCTTCGCGCTGCGAAGGAAGTTGTAGTTGTTTGCATCCAGCCACCAAGTGGTGGGAAAGACCAGGAACCCCTTCTTCTTCAGGTATTCGAGTTGGGGGTGCTCCTCCGCGCCGGCGTAGTACCAGTTGGCGAGGATGATCGACTTGGGGATGCGGTCCAGCGCGGGAGCGGTGTTCACGCTGCCGTAGTGGGGGGCGCGGCTATTGGCCGCGGAAGTGGCTCCGAAGCGTTCGTGGTCGAGCAGCATGTCCGCCCACATGATCATGCGAAGGCCGCGCTTGTCCAGCCAGTTGCTCACCTCGGTGATGTGGCGGGCGACGAGGTCCGCGGCTTCGTCGCCTTTGCAGATCAGGTTGAGGTCCTGCGCCTCGTCGAAACCCACGTGGAAGTAGCCCTTGGGCCGAAACGCGGCGATTGCGTCCGCGTAGATGTCGAACACGAACTGCCGCGCGGCGTCCTTGCGGATGTCGAACGCCGGCTGCCGGGACTTGCCGGGGATGAGCAGCTCTGGGTGCGTCTTCTTGAGCGGCCCGGTGTGTCCGAAGCCTTGCACGTGGGGCACCGGCTCGATGAAGTTCGCCCGCGCGAGGTCGGCCAACTCGCGGATGTCTTCGGGCAGGAACGCGGACTCGTACCCGACGTCAGGATGGCTGGGCCACTTCACTTTGCCGAGGCTCGCACCGCCGATGAAGACCATGTTGAGCTTCATGCGTGGCAGCACACGGCGCAGCGTGTGCTTGAGAAAGTCCATCTGACTCCGCGATCCGAGCGTGAGCATCATTGCGCGCACCCTAAACTCCGGCCAGTCGCGGACCGTGGCGCAGGGCACAACGAGTTTCCCGTCTTGCCAGCGCAGCATTTGGAGCAACGTCTGCACGCCGTACCACGCGCCGGCCGCGTCGCTGCCGGCGAGCGCGATCCCGTCGGGGCGCACGTCGAGCACGTAGCCCTCCGGGCCGGGCGACTTCCCGTCGACGTTTAGGCCGCGCGCCTTGAGCATGTCCGCGAGCATCGCGTTCGTGGCCGGCCGGCCAACGACGATACAGGGCGCGGCTTCGCTCTGCCTGGCGCTAGGGACGACCGTCGTGTCGATATGGAAGTAATCGCGCAGTTCCTCCGCGAGCCGATCGGCCGAGCGCTTGTCTTCCTCCGTGGCTTGCGTGCCGACGACGATCAACGTCTTGGGCCGCACGACAAACTCGCCGTCCCGCACTTGCATCTCCTGCGGCATGGGCGCGACGACGATCCCGCGGCGCTTGGCGATGCGGGCGGCGCGGGCGGCGAGCTTCGCTTGGCGCTGGGCCGTGAGCTGCTGCCGCGCGGCCTCCTGTTCGCCGCGGCGCTTGGCCATCTCTCGATCGAACGCGGCGTTGGGCTCGAAACGGATGACGTACTCGCTGTACCCGACGATGGGCTCTGGCTTGGCGACTTCAGCCACGTTGCACAGACTGAACGTGCGCCGCTCCTCCGCACCCCACGATCGGTTGCACACGTTTCGCCACTGCCAGGGCGTGCGCCGGTTAGCGCCGCCCATGTTGTGGTCTTGGTTCACCTGAATGTCGAACGCGCCGAAGCGATTGTCGATGCGCACGCGGCCCACTCCTTCGCCCATGATCGCGCCGCCGTCCGCGATCCTGAGCACTCCCTCCTTGCCGCGGTCATCGGTGTACTTGGCGCCATCGAGCAGCGCTTTGCTCAAGAAGCATTCCGTGTACACGTAGCCCACGTCTGGGCTGGCCTCGATCTCATACGCGTTCTTGATGCGCACGACGTTGGCCGCGACCTCGATCACGATGCGGTTCTTGGCCGTGCCTTTGACTGTGCCGGTGAGAGTGATCGTGCGCGTGTCGCCCTTGCGCTCGGACTTGGCGCGGTAGATGGAACGCATGCCCGGCTTGGGGTTAGGGAACGCGTTGCCCTTCCACCCCGGCTTGGCGATGGTGAAGTTGCTCCCGACCACGACCGGGATGCCGCGATACCAGACACGAACCCACGCGTCCTGGCCGAACGCGACCGAAAAGCCGGGCGTCTTGGCCTCGGCGATGTTCTGCGCGTGGGCGAGGGGGGCGAGTGTTGCAGCAATGAGCAAGGCGACGTGGATGCGAGTCATGATGTTCCCTTCGTGGTGCATGTGGCCGCACCGGCAATGGTGGCCGCATGCGCCAGCATGCGGGAAGCCAGATGAGGGGGTGAGCAGATATCCCACACTCTGGCGGGTGCGGCTACCGCCTCCGTCCCAGATGGTCAGCCGCGCAACTCCGCGACGATCTCGGCCATGCGCTCCATGCGCTCGGGGATGGGCAGCTTCTGTGGGCAGGCCTCGACGCACTTCTCACAGGCGACGCACTTGCTCGCGTCCATGCGGTCGCCTTCCGCGATCTCCGAAAGCTGCTGCGTAGCGCCGGCCAGCTTGAACACCGTGTGCCCTTGGAACAGGCCCATCATCATATACACGGGCAGGCCTTCCGGGCAGGCGCCTTGGCAGTAGCGGCAGCCGGTGCACAAATCCTCGCCGCCGGTGAGGTCCTTGAACGCGGCGACGAACGCGGCGCGCTGGTCCGGCGTCATGGTCTCGCTGCTGCTGGCGACGGCCGCGTTTTCCTCGAGGTGCGCGATCTCGTTCATGCCGGACAGCACCGACGACACGCCGGGGAAGCTGAGCAGGTAGCGGAGCGCGATTTGTTGCACCGGCAGATCGGCCATCTCAGGCAGATACTTGCCGAATACGTCCGAGTGGCCCACGAGCAGGCCGCCGCGCAGCGGACCCATGACCTTCACGCCCACGCCGTGCTCGTGCGCGAAGTTCACCGCGTCCTCGATGTGGCGGTCCATGAAGTTGAAGTACACGGTGATCGTGCGGAAGTCGGGCACGTCCTGGAGCCACTGCATGATGTCGCTGGGTTTGGCGTGGCTGGTGAAGCCGATCGCCTTCACGAGGCCTTGTTCCTTGGCTTCGCGCAGCGCTTGGAGCGGTGTGTTGTCTCCCACACATGCGGCCTCGAAGTGGTCCGGCGCGCTCATGTCCCAGAGTTGGTAGAAGTCAAAGTGATCGACGCCGACCCGCTTGAGCGAGGTCTCGATGCACGTCCACATCTGGTCGCGGTCTTGGATGCCGATGCCGCGCTCGACCTTGGGCTCGCCGCCCGGCCGGCATTGGGCCTTGGCCGAGAGCACCATGCTCTCTCGCGGCTTGCCCTGGATGGCCGCGCCGACCCACGCCTCCGCGTTGTCATCGAACGACTTGAACGAGTACGCGGCGCCGATGTCGAAATAGTTCATGCCGAGCTGCATGCCGCGGTCGATGATCTCCGCCGCGTTCGGCGCGCCGCCTTTGAAGCGCATCGTGCCGAAGCCGAGCGCGGATACTTGGATGCCGGTGTCGCCAACTTCTCGATACTGCAAGGGGAGTCTCCTCAGAATGGTTGATGGCTAATGGTTGATGGCGAAGCCATTCCTTGCGCGTCTGCGCCAGTTCTGGCATCGTGCCCCGGGAAAGCTGGGTATCTTACAGGAACCATGAGAGCCGGGCAACGCGCGCGTGCCCGCGGCCCCGCCTGTAGTGGCGCGTACGCGAGTGCGCCTCCGCACAAGCCAGCCGGGCTGCGAGAGGGTCACTGACGTGAGGTATTGCAGGCGCGCGGCTGCTGATACCCCAAGACCTGCGGCAAGATCATGTCGAGACCTCTTCGGATATCCGCCGCCGTGCAACGCAGCAGCGGCGCCCGACTGGGCTCGCCAGAAGGGCCTGCCCCTCCCGGTCGACGCGTGCATGTTGTTGCCCACCCCACGCGTCCGCGTGGGGCGGAAGGTTTTCAGACGGCCACTTTTCCGACACTTCTATCCCGGGCTGGTGAGAAATGTGGGCTAAGGCAACCGTTTGAATCGCCACTTTCGGACGGGCGGCGAACATGCGGCCGGAGGAATCGTCCACTGCGACGTCTCTATTCATCAGAACGCAACGGTCCATGCGCTCGGACACTGCTTTCCGCAGTTCTCCCCCCAGCCAGGGATCCGAGGCGCGACGCGGCTTGGGTCACTTCCCCGTCGCGGACCACGCGTTCACCGCGCGGTCGAAGTTCTCCTTCACTCGCGTGTACCCTTCCACAACCATGCGGATGACGGAGCCCTGCGTCACGAAGAGCGCGCCCATGTCAAGGAGTTCGCGCATGCGCTCCTCAGTGCCGGTGGTCGAGCCCCACCATTTGCCGTTGGCCTCGGCCGCACGGGCCACGCGCTTGAACGCATCCCGCATCTTCGGGTGGTCGAACTCCAACGGCACGCCCAGCGCCTGCGAGAGGTCGCCTGGTCCCACGAAGAGGATGTCGTAGCCCTTGACCGCCGCAATCTCGTCGACGGCCTCCAGCGACTCGATGTCCTCGATTTGGAGCGCGATGAAGGTCTCACGATTCGCCATGTCCATGTACTCGGCCATGGGCATAAGGCTGTGGTCCGCGGGCGCCTCGATGCCGTCCATGCCGCGCCGGCCCACCGGGGCGAACCGCGCGTTGCGCACCACGTCGCGCGCCTCGTCCGCGCTCATGCAGTGGGGCGCCATGATGCCATGGGCGCCGACTTCGAGCGCGCGGAAGTACGAGTGCATGCCCTCCTTGCGCACGCGGATCATCGCGTCGCACCCGCCCGCCCGGCACCCAAGGCAGCAGTTGGCCATCTCGTGCCAGTCGTAGTCCTGGTGCTCCATGTCGAGCCAAACCGCGTCGATGTCGAGCAGGCCAATGAGTTCGGTGAACTTGGGCGACGCGACGGGCGTGACGGACGTGACGAGCGCGGGTTTCCCCTCGCGCAGTTTGGCAAGTACGCGGCTAGGCTTCACGGATGCTTCTCCTGGTACGGGTGAGGGGGCTTGGGGCTTTGTGGATGCTGAACAGCAGCGACGCCCACGGCAAGCGCGGATAGGATATGCCGGACCGCGGGCCGGATCAACAGGGCTGATGGGCATTCGTCATTGGCCAATGGTCATTGGTTCTTGGTTCCTTGCATGGATCACCGGTAGCCAATGACCAATGACCAATGACCAACGACCAGAGCGACTAAAGGCGGGACTCCCAACCCATCTCCGCTTGCCCACTCCCGGGCGTCGTGGCATAATCCACCCGCCAGAAGCATAGGAGAAGAATGTCGATGCCCGCGCACCTCGTCGAAGTTTTTTCGAGCCTCCAAGGCGAAGGCCTGTACGTCGGCCAGCGCCAGATCTTCGTGCGTCTTGCCGGCTGCAATCTGCGCTGCGGATACTGCGACACGGAGGCCGCGCTTGACTCGCCGGTGGCGTGCCGCATCGAGTCGCCACTGGGGGCGAGGCAGTTCGTGGAGACGCCGAACCCCGTCTCGGAGGAGGACGTGCTGGCAGGACTGGGCGATGTTGCCGGGCACGAGGCCGTGAGCTTCACTGGGGGCGAGCCGCTGCTCCAGGCCGAGTCCATCGCGGCCATCGCTCCGGTGGTGCGCGCGGCCGGCCTGCAAGTGCATCTCGAGACCAACGGCGTGCTCCACGACAGGCTGGCCGAGATCATCGACTGCATCGACGTGGCCGCGATGGACATCAAGCTCGCGTCCGCAACGGGCCAGCCCAGTCGCTTCGAGGCCAACCGCCGGTTCCTCGCCGTCGCCGCGCGGCGCGAGGTGTTCGTGAAGGTCGTTGTGGCGGCGTGGACGTTTCCCGCAGAGATTGACGAGGCCGCACAGGTCGTGGCTGGGCAAGACACGTCGATCCCTTTCGTGATCCAGCCCATGACGCAGGATCTCACGCGCTTGGGCGAAGCCAAGCTCTTGCGGTTCCAAGAGGCCGCGTCGCGGCACTTGGCCATCGTCCGCGTCATTCCACAAGTGCACAAGCTGATGGGGTGCCTGTAGTCACATGGCAGTGGCCCCGCCGCGGGGCAGTGGAGGGAAGAAACGCAAAGGCGCTAAGGCGCAGAGACGCAAGGATGTGAGAGGGTCAAAACGGCCGCGCCCTTTTTACGGCTTGGCGTCTTTGCGTTCCCTCCCCGCCACATGCCATCGCCCTTGCCATCGCCAAGACTTCTATTACAATACCCGCCTTTGTTGCACCGCAATCGTCCTCCTCTCATAGGGAACCAGTCATGCCCAAGAAGCCGCTCAAAGTCGCCGTCATCGGTGTTGGCGGGATTGCCCGCAGCCACAACCCCGGTTGGGTCACGCTCCAAAACGAAGGCAAGGTCGAACTGACCGCGTTCTGTGACGTGAGCGAGGATATCGTGGCCGCGCAGGCCGCGCACTTCGGCGTCGAGCGCACGTATACGGACTACAAGAAGCTCCTCAAGTCCGAGAAGCTTGACATCGTCGACGTGTGCACGCCCAACGCGTTCCACTGCCCCATCACCTGCGCCGCGCTCAAGGCCGGCGCGAACGTGATCTGCGAGAAGCCCATGGCGCCTACGCCGCGGGAAGCCAAGAAGATGGCCAAGACCGCGGAGGAGACCGGGCTGAACCTCATGATCGCACAGCACATGCGGTGGATGGAGGCGGCGAAGACGCTAAAGACCATGTGCGACGCGGGCGCGTTGGGCGAGGTGTATTACACCCGCGCGCAAGCGTTGCGCCGGCGATGGGTGCCGGCCAGGGCGTCGTTCTACACCAAGGCCATCTCCGGCGGCGGGCCCATGATCGACATCGGCGTGCACATCCTCGACCTCGCGTACTACCTCATGGGCTGCCCTGAGCCGGTGACCGTGTCCGGCATGGCCGAGTGCAAGCTCGGCAAGCGCAAAGACATCAAGGGCCTCTGGGGCGAGTGGGACCGGGACGCGTATGAGGTCGAGGACTTCGCGGTGGGGCTCGTGCGGTTCGACAACGGCGCCATGCTCACGCTCGAGACGAGCTGGCTCGCGAACATGCAGGAGAAGGAGCGCATGGCGATCCAGCTCTACGGCACGGAGGGCGGCGCGGCATACCCCGAGAACGAGCTGTACACCGAGAAGAACCGCGTGCTGATCGACGCGGACATCGAGAAACCCGATCAGAAGGAGCGGCCCCATCACCAAGAGTTGCGCGCATTCACGGACGCGCTCCTCGCCGGCAAGCCGTCCCCCATCCCACCGCAGCAGTCGGTGAACGTGATTCGCATGCTCGAGGGCGTTTACCGCTCGCAGGAAGCGGGCAAGGAAGTGCGCGTGTAAGGAGATAGCAGCCCTCTCTTACTCCTCGTCTTACTCTTAGTCTTACTCTTAGTCTTACTC